>CAJAOB010000213.1 GCA_903941205.1 uncultured Burkholderiales bacterium
CTTGGTGCCGGCAGACAACAAGAACGCGCCCATGCTGGCAGCCATGCCGACACACAGCGTGGAAACATCAGGCTTGATGAACTGCATGGTGTCATAAATCGCCATGCCTGCCGTGACGGAACCGCCAGGGGAATTGATATAAAACGAGATGTCTTTGTCCGGATTTTCGCTTTCCAGAAACAGCAACTGGGCCACCACCAGATTGGCGGTCTGGTCATTGACCGGACCGACCAGAAAAATTACCCGCTCCTTGAGCAGGCGCGAATAGATGTCATAAGAGCGCTCTCCGCGACCCGATTGCTCGATGACCATCGGAACCATGCCAAGGCCCTGGATCTCCATGGCGCCACCGCGCGGGGCGTTTGGTGCAGTGCCGTAAGCGCCGTAACTGTAATTTGGAAGCATTGTGAGTTTTCTCCAGAGTTGTTTCTACTGTACCTAAAAATGAAGTGGGGCCTGTGCCGTCAAGCACAAGCCCCAGGCTCAGTCAAGTCAAGGCCGGCGCGTCAATTTTGGGCCATCAAGTCGTCAAAGGAGATGGCTTGCTCGTTGATCTTGGCCTTGGCCAGCACGAACTCTGTCACATTGTTTTCAATCACAACGGCTTCCACTTCGGCCATGCGACGGTTGTCGCTCAGGTACCAGCGCACCACATCCTGTGGTTTCTCGTAGCTGGCCGACAACTCTTCGATATGCGCCTGAAGCTGCTCAGGCTTGGCCTGCAGCCCATGCGAGCGGACCAATTCGGCCACCACCAGACCCAAGCGCACGCGCTTTTCGGCTTGGGGACGGAAAATTTCTTCGGGAATGGGCGCCTTGTCGGCATCCTTGACACCGCGCTGCTTGAGGTCGGCGCGGGCGCCTTCAATCAGACGCTCGAGTTCGGCCTGAACGCTGGCGTTCGGCAGATCGAGTTCGGCGTTGGCAACCAGGGCGTCCATGACGGCATTCTTGTTGCGAGCCAACAGCCGGAACTTCACTTCGCGCGCGAGGTTCTTGCCAATGTCAGCACGCAAGCCTTCTACGGTCTCGTCAGCGATGCCCAGGGACTTGGCCAGCGCCTCATTGATTTCAGGCAAATGCGCCGCCTCGATCTTGTTGACCGTGACCATGAAGTCAGCCTGCTTCCCGGCCACGTCCTTGCCATGGTAGTCAGCCGGAAAGCTCAAAGGGAAGGTCTTGCTTTCGCCCGATTTCATGCCGCGAACGGCATCTTCAAATTCCTTGAGCATCTGGCCTTCGCCGACCAGGAACTGAAAGGCTTCTGCCTTGCCACCCGGAAAGGTTTCACCGTCGATCTTGCCTTCAAAGTCGATGGTGACGCGGTCGCCATCCTGGGCTGCCGCCTCCATCGCGCGCTGGGCGAAGGTGCGGCGCTGCTTGCGCAGGATATCCAGGGTCTTGTCAATGGCCGCCTCGCTGACGTCAGCGCTGAGCTTGATCACTTCGGCGCCGCTCAGGTCCGCGAGCGTGACTTCGGGGTAAACCTCGAAAACCGCATCAAAAAGCAACTCACCTTCAGGAGCGCCCTCTTTTTCGCTGATCCGCGGCTGGCCGGCAACACGCAACTTTGCTTCGTTGGCGGCCGCCGAGAAGGCCTCGCCGACCTTGTCATTCATGACTTCGTAGTGGACCGAATAGCCGTAGCGCTGCGCCACGACATTCATGGGCACCTTGCCAGGACGAAAACCGTCCATCTTGACCGTGCGGGCCAGGCGCTTGAGGCGCGTGTCCACTTCGGACTGGATCGTGCCCACAGGCAGCGACAAAGTCATTTTGCGTTCCAGCTTTTCAAGCGTTTCTACAGTCACGGCCATGGTCAACTCCTAAATATCTGCATGTCAAAGGACAGCCTTCGCCCTGATAAAACAGAGCCTTGCTGAACGTCAAAAGAGTGGTGCGCGGGGCGGGACTCGAACCCGCACATCCTTGCGGACGTCAGGACCTAAACCTGGTGCGTCTACCAATTTCGCCACCCGCGCGCCGGAAACAAAAACGGGAACCGTCAGCCTTGCGAGCCTTCGAACTCCCGTGTGAAATCGGACAACCTCGGATTTTAGCCTGTAACTGGCCCGAGCTCCGGGCCCGCCGGAACGCGAAACCATGCGGGTCTGGGGCGGCTGCCGCCCCAGCCCGCCGGGCGGTCAAATTAATGCCGGTGTTTCGCGCTTCACGCGAAACCATGCGGCATACATCGCTGGCAGAGCCAGTAGCGTGAGCACGGTGGCGACGATGAGGCCGCCCATGATGGCGACGGCCATGGGGCCCCAAAAAACGCTGCGGGACAGCGGGATCATGGCCAGTACGGCGGCGGCGGCTGTCAGGACGATGGGGCGCAAGCGCCGCACGGCGGACTCGACAATAGCGTCCCAGGCGGGCACGCCGCGTGCGCGGTCCTGCTCGATCTGGTCGATCAGGATCACCGAATTGCGCTGAATCATGCCCATCAGCGCAATCACGCCCAGCAAGGCCACAAAGCCGAAAGGCCGGCCCAGCAGCAGCAAGGCTCCGGCCACGCCGGCAATCCCCATCGGGCCGGTGATGAATACCAGCAAGGAACGGCTGAAACTCTGCACTTGCAGCATCAGCAAGGTAAAGGTCAGGAACAGCATGACCGGAATGCCTGCGGCGATCGAGGCCGAGCCCTTGCTGCTTTCCGCCACGGCGCCGGCCACTTCGATGCGGTAGCCACCCGGGCCCTTGGCTTGCCACTTTGCCTCCAGCGCCCTGAGCGCCGGCCGCAACTCTCCGGTCACGGTCGCGCCTTGCAAGCCTTCGACGATGTCGCCCTGAACCGTGATCGCATAGTCGCGGTTATCCCGCCACATCACCCCGGGTTCCCAGGCAAACACGGGCTTGGCGACCTGCGTCAGCGGAATCGATTTGCCCGAAGCCGTTGGCACATAAGCATTGCCCATGTCGGTGATGGCGTCGCGCTCTTGCAGCGGCTGACGCAGCACGATCTCGATGAGTTTGTCCCCTTCGCGGAACTGTCCGACAGCGCTGCCACTGAGCATGTTGCGCGAGGCCTGGGCGATGGACTGGCTGGTTACGCCCAAGGCGCGGGCCTTGGCCTGGTCAATCTCCAGCCGCAAAACTTTCACGGACTCATTCCAGTTGTCATTGACGCCGCGCATGTTGGTGTTCTCACGCATCACGGCCTTGACCTCATCAGCGCGCTCACGCAGAACCAGCGGATCCGCCCCCATCACCTGAAACTGCACCGGGTAGGGAACGGGCGGGCCGTTGGGCAGCAGCTTCACGCGGCCACGCACCTCGGGGAACTCACTTGCCAGCAAGGCCGGAAGTTTGATACGCAGTGATTCGCGAACCTTCAGGTCCTTGGGCAACACGATAAATTGCGAAACGTTGGTCTGCGGAAAAATCTGGTCCAGCGGCAAGTAAAAGCGCGGCACGCCGGAGCCGATCCAAGTGCTGACCGAGCTCACGCCAGGCTCCTGCATGAGGCGTTGCTCAAAGCGCTTGGCGGTCAGTTCATTGGCCGCAAAAGAGGTGCCTTCCGGGAACCAGATGTCCACCATGATCTCGGGCCGGCTGGAATCCGGAAAGAACTGCTGCTGAACCCGCCCCATGCCGGCGATACCCAGCACAAAGATCAGGAGCGTCGCGCCTAGGGTCAGCCAGCGGTGCTGCACGCACCAGTTCACGGTGCGGCGAAAGGTGTTGTAGAACGGCGTGTCGAAATGCTCGTGCTGCGCCGGCATGCCGGCGACCAAGGGCTAGGCCTTGAGCAACAAGGTGCCCAGATAGGGACCGAAATACACCGAGACAAACCAGCTCAGCACCAGCGCAATGACGGTGACCGCAAAGATGGCAAAGGTGTATTCGCCCGTGAGCGATCTGGCCAGGCCAATCGGCAGAAAGCCGACAGCCGTGATCAAAGTGCCCGTCAGCATCGGCATGGCGGTGACTTCATAGGCGAAGGTGGCGGCGCGTACCTTGTCATAGCCCTCCTCCATCTTGCGCACCATCATTTCCACCGCAATGATGGCGTCGTCGACCAGCAGACCCAGCGCAATGATCAGCGAGCCCAGTGAAATCTTGTGCA
>CAJAOB010000214.1 GCA_903941205.1 uncultured Burkholderiales bacterium
GGCCACGCCGACTTCGGCGGTGAAGTCGAGCGCGCTCTGTCCATGGTTGATGGTGTGGTGTTACTGATCGACGCGCAAGAAGGTCCGATGCCGCAAACGCGTTTCGTGACCAAGAAAGCTCTGGCGCTGGGTCTGAAACCTATCCTGGTTGTCAACAAGGTCGACAAGCCGGGCGCCCGTCCTGACTTCGTGGTCAATGCCGCTTTTGACCTGTTTGACAAGCTAGGCGCGACCGATGAGCAGCTCGATTTCCCGGTGGTTTACGCCTCCGGCATCAACGGCTGGTCGTCGATGGAAGAGGGCGCGCCAGGCGAGCAGTGGGGCCCCGACATGTCGGCGCTTTTCAACACCGTGCTCAAGCACGTCCCAGCCCAAAAGGGTGACCCGGCCGCGCCCTTGCAGCTTCAGATTTCTGCTCTCGATTTCTCGACATTTGTCGGCCGTATTGGCGTGGGTCGCATCAGCCAGGGCACGATCAAGCCCATGATGGACGTGGTCGTCATGGAAGGCCCAGACGGCAAGGCGGTTAAAGGCCGCATCAACCAGGTCCTGACCTTCCAGGGTCTTGAGCGCGTGCAAGCCACGGAAGCGGGCCCTGGCGAGATCGTACTGATCAACGGCCTGGCCGACATCGGTATCGGCGTGACCATCACCGACCCGGCCAACCCCATGCCGCTGCCCATGCTCAAGGTTGACGAGCCCACGCTGACCATGAATTTTTGCGTTAACACCAGCCCGCTGGCCGGCCGCGAAGGCAAGTACGTCACCAGCCGTCAGATCTGGGATCGCTTGCAAAAAGAACTGCAACACAACGTGGCGCTGCGCGTCAAGGAAACCGACGAAGAAGGCATCTTCGAAGTCATGGGCCGCGGCGAGTTGCACCTGACCATTTTGTTGGAGAACATGCGCCGCGAGGGTTACGAGTTGGCTGTTTCGAAGCCGCGCGTTGTGTTTCGCGATGTCGATGGCGTTCGCCATGAGCCTATCGAGCTGGTCACAGCTGACATCGAAGAGCAGCATCAGGGCGGCGTGATGCAGGCCCTGGGTGAGCGCAAGGGCGAGCTGGTCAACATGGAGCCGGACGGTCGTGGTCGTGTCCGCCTCGAGTACCGCATTCCGGCGCGAGGGCTGATAGGGTTCACCAACGAGTTTCTGAATCTGACCCGTGGTTCGGGCCTGATCTCCAACATCTTTGACAGCTACGAGCAGCACAAGGGTGACATTGGCGGCCGCAAGAATGGTGTGCTGATTTCCATGGATGCAGGTGAAATTTTCACCTATGCGCTGGGCAAACTCGACGACCGTGGCCGCATGTTCGTCAAAGCCAATGACCCGGTATACGAGGGCATGATTGTGGGTATCCACAGCCGTGACAACGACCTGGTCGTCAACGCGACCCGTACCAAGCAGCTGACCAACTTCCGGGTTTCGGGCAAGGAAGACGCCGTCAAGATCACGCCGCCTATCGAGTGCACACTGGAATACGGTGTGGAATTCATCGAGGACGACGAACTGGTCGAGATCACGCCCAAGTCAATCCGCCTGCGTAAACGCCATCTCACGGAGAGTGAGCGCAAGCGCGCGGGTCGTTAAACTTCTGCGGGCACGGACGTCGGCTTCAAGCTGCTCCGTGCTTCGCCTCTGGAGCAGCGTGCGGTCCCAGTGTCCGGGCGGTGCGTTTTTCCTTTGCCCCGGTCGGTCTGCCTGCGAGGCGATCCGGCTGCCCGACAAAAGTCAAAAGATGAAGCTCACACACAGCCGCGCAGTCCTGCTGATGGTCGCGATCACATTGATGTGGTCCATCGCCGGGGTGGTCACCCGTCAACTGGAGAGCGCGCGCAGCTTTGAGGTGACCTTCTGGCGCAGCTTTTTCACCTTGCTGTCTTTGCTGGTGATCTTGCCGGTGTTTCAGGGGCGCGAGGTTTTTGCGCGCATTCGCCATGGCAGTCGTGCGCTCTGGATTTCTGGTGTGTGCTGGAGCGTGATGTTTACTGCCTTCATGCTGGCTCTCACCCTGACCAGCGTGGCGAACGTGCTGATTACGCTGGCCGTCGGCCCCTTGATGACGGCGCTGTTTGCCCGGGTGGTAATCGGGCACCGTATTGCGCTGCGCACCTGGGTGGCGATTGTTGCTGCCGGTGCCGGCATTGGCTGGATGTTTGGCGGCCAATTGAGCGCTAGCGGCGCGGGCCCTCAGGTGGCCGGAACCCTTGTTGCCTTGTTTGTGCCGCTGGCCGGGGCAATCAACTGGACCGTGGTTCAGCGCAGCCAGGCGCAGGGCGAAAAAATCGATCTGGTGCCTGCGGTGATGGTGGGCGCTTTCATTTCATCCCTGCTGACCTTGCCGCTGGCCTTTCCTTTCAGCGCAACCCCGCATGATGTCGCGCTGCTGGCCATGCTTGGCCTGGTCCAGCTCGCCATTCCTTGCGTTTTGTCAGTGCGTTGCGCCGGCGTGCTGAAGGCCCCGGAGATGGCCTTGCTGGCCTTGCTCGAAGTTATTTTTGGCATCCTGCTGGCCTGGCTTGGCGCCAACGAAGTGCCCGGACCGAGCGTGCTCACGGGCGGCGCTATGGTCATAGGCGCCTTGCTCGCCAACGAGCTGCTGGCTTGGCGCGAGCGCGCATGAGCACCCAAAAAATGAGTCCGTATCCGGCGACTTTGAAAGATGACTTTTGACCCCCGCCGCCACCTGCATCACAGCCCCTGAAAGCCCGACCAGTCACGTGATCGTGGAGCGCCGTGGCAACGCCGGCCTCATCACCTTGAACCGGCCCAAGGCGCTGAATGCTTTGTCACTGTCGATGGTGCGCGACCTCACGGCCGCATTGCTGGCCTTCGCCCAAGACCCGGTGGTGATGGTGGTTGCAATTCGCGGGACGAACAAGGCGGGCAAACCGGGCACGCCTGAGAGCCTCTTTGGCGGCTTTTGCGCGGGCGGCGATATCCGCTTTTTTCACCAGGCTGCGTTGGCCGCAGACAACGCGCTCGATGATTTTTTCACCGAGGAATACAGGCTCAATCACCTGATTCAAAACTACTCAAAGCCCTTCGTTGCCTTCATGGACGGCGTGGTGATGGGCGGCGGCATGGGTTTGAGTCAGGGTGCGTTTTTGCGCATCGTCACCGAGCACACCCGCATGGCCATGCCTGAGACCAATATCGGCTTGTTTCCCGACGTGGGTGGAGGCTACTTTCTGAGCCGCTGCCCGGGGCATGTGGGCGAATATCTGGCGCTGACCGGTGAAGTCATAGGGGCCCGCGAAGCATTGCAATACGGCCTGGCCGACGTGAAGCTCGACGCTGCGAAATTGCCCGTCCTTTGGAGTTCGCTGGCGTCGCAAGACTTTGCCAGTCGTGCCGATGTCGAGCTCTGGCTGAAGCAACACGCGGGTCAGGCTGACAGCACTGCGGTCAAAACGAACCCGCAGATCGACACCTATTTTTCCTTGCTGCGCGTCAAGCACATCGTCGACGCGCTGGAAAAAGCCAAAGACGACCGGAGGGCGAAGAAGACGGCGACAGTGCTGCGCAAGCGCTCACCGCTCATGCTGCACGTGACACTTGAGCAAATCCGCCGCGCGCGCCAGATGACGCTGGCCGACGACCTGCGCATGGAGCGCAACATGGTCTACCACTGCTTTCATGACCGGTCAGCCCTTGAAAGTGAGACGGTTGAGGGTATTCGTGCGCTGGCGATCGACAAGGACTACACGCCGAACTGGAACCCACCCCGTATTGAAGACGTGAAGCCCGGCATGGCGGACGCATTTTTTGCGAGCCCCTGGGCAGCCGAGGCTCACCCTTTGCGCGCGCTCTAAGCGCCAGCGACTGAACCCGCCTGGGCGCAGCAGCAGGGCAGACGAATTGGTGTGATGGGTCAGGCAAGTGAAGTGCGCTGACTTCTCCAGGCGCTCAAATGCCTGAGCAACATGGGAACGACCATCGCCATCCCGATCAGCGTGGCGCTTAAGCTGGGGGCCACCATCAAGACGGCGGCAGCTACGCAAACGACCTGCTCCCAGCGGCGCATTTCGATCAGGAAAAACTTCGACAGTCCCGCTGCCAAAATGGTGATGCCCATGATGCAGCCGCTGAAAGTCACCGCAAAGTCATACCAGGTAAAGCCCTTGGCCACCAGCAGCAGCGAAGGCGAAAAGACAAACACGAAAGGCACCAGCACCTTGCCAAGGCCCAGCCGAAAAGCCGTGTTGCCGGTCTTGAAGGGATCGCTGCCGGCCATGCCCGCTGCCGCATAGGCGGCCAGCGCCACAGGCGGCGTGATGTCTGCCAGCACACCGTAATAAAACACAAAGAAGTGCGCCACCAGCGGCTCTACCCCGAGTTGTACCAGCGTTGGTGCAGCCACTGAAACCATGATGATGTAGTTGGCCGTGGTCGGGATGCCGCACCCCATCAGGATGCAGATCAGGCCAGTCATGATCAGCGCGGCCAGCAGCGTGAGGGATTGCACACTGACCCAGGCGCTGGGCAAAAGATTGGCGACACCCCCGGCCAGCACATTGGCGGCGCTGGTGATGATGTAACTGATCTTGAAGCCGACGCCCGTGAGCGTGACAACGCCGATCACGATGCCGACAGTCGCCGCTGCCGCACCCACTGCCAGAGCATATTTGGCTCCGGTCTCCAGCGCCTCCACCAGGACGCTGTAGCCGATGCGCCCCTTCACGTTCCACAGGCGCGACAAGCCCACAGTCGTCGCCGCGCCGGCGGCAAACAGCGCCAGCTTGATGATCTCGCTATTAGCACCCCAATCGACAAAGGCCAGCGCAACGAGCAGCACATGCAGGCCTGCCATGAGCAGCCAGTTCCGGGTCTCGTTGCCTTGCGTGCGCGTGGTCAGTCCAACGATGGCGCAGGAGGTGATGCCGACAAAAGCTGCCAGGTACGGCGTGCGGCCGGACACCAGAATGCTGATGAGCAAGACCAGTGGAATCAGCGTCGGCCAGCGCATGCGCAGCGAGGCGCGCAGCTTGGGCATTTCCTCTTCCGTCAGGCCGCGCAGCCCGTAACGTTTGGCTTCAAAGTGAACCTGCATGAAAACGCCAAAGAAATGCATGAAGGCCGGCACGACCGCGGCCGCCACAATGGTCTGGTAGGGCAGGTTCAAAAACTCGACCATCAGGAAAGCTGCGGCGCCCAGCACGGGCGGCGTGATTTGCCCGCCTGTCGAGGCAGCTGCCTCGACGGCTGCCGCAAAGTGGCGCTGGTAGCCCACGCGAATCATGGCCGGGATCGTCAGCGAGCCGACCGTCACCGCATTGGCTACCGACGAGCCGCTGAGCATGCCAAAAAGACCAGAGCCAAAGACGCTGACCTTGGCCGGACCGCCAGCGTAGCGTCCGGCCACGCTGGAGGCGATGTCCAGGAAAAGCTGACCCAGGCCGATGCGCGTGGCCATGACGCCAAAAAGTACGAAGTGAAATACATAGGTCGCGACCACCCCGACGGCCACGCCGTAAATGCCCTGGCTGGTGAGGTACTGGTGGTTGATCATCTGCGACCAACTGGCGCCAGCGTGCTTGAGAAGACCCGGAAACACCGGGCCCGCCAGCGCGTACGCTGTAAATGCCAGCGCGATGATTGGCAAGGGCCAGCCCATGGAACGGCGCGTGGCCTCCAGCAAAGTGATGAAAAGCATCGAGCCGAACACCACATCCGTGAAGCTTGGGTTACCCACCCGAAAGGCCAGATCGTCGAACACATAGGGGATGTAGAGCACGCTGGCCACGCAGCAAAGGCCCAGCAGCCAGTCGGTCAGCGGCACCCCGCCAGGCCTGAGCCAGCTGCGACGGGCATCAAACTGGCTGCTGCGATGAGACGCGGCAAAGACCAGAAAAATCAGTCCCAGCACAAAGGCCAGATGCACCCCGCGGTGTGTTATCTCCTGTAACAGGCCGAAGCCGGCGGTGTAGTAATGAAAACACGACAGCGCTATCAGCAGCCATTTGATGATGACCGTGGCGGGCGGCAAGGTGGGCCGAAAGCGCATCTCGGGATCGAACTGCTCCTCAAGCTCCTGCAAGCGCTTGTCGTCGGTGGATGTCAAGGCCCCATCTAGGTCCAGGGCGGCGGGACGTGACGATGCAGGAGGATTCATTGTTCTTCTTTCCAAAATGAAAAAACGGGCGACTTCATCGCCCGTTTTCAGATCGCTGACGCGGCGGATTATTTCAGCACGCCAGCTTCTTTGTAAAAGCGCTCTGCACCAGGGTGAAACGGAATGCCGGCGCCCTGGACGGCGTTTTTCACCGTGATCAGCTTGCCCTTGGCGTGGCCGGCGGCCAATGCCTTCTGGGTCGCGTCGCTGTAAAGCGCCTTGGTGATCTGGTAGACCGTTTCCGCGTCAGCCTTGGCGCTGGTGACCCACTGGGCGCCAACGGACAGAGTATTGACGGCGGCGACATCCTTGTAAGTGGCCGCGGGCACGCTGTCATTTGCAAAGAAAGGACTGCCGCGGCGAAGCGCCTCGGCTTGCGCGCCGGTGATGGGCAAGAGTTCGATGCCCGCGCCGCTGCTGGCCAGCTCGGCAATGGCCCCGGCGGGCGCACCGCCGACAAAGAAGAACGCGTCCAACGCGCCGTCCTTCATCTTGTCACTGGCCTGGTTCGGCTTGATGTACTCCGGCTTGACATCGGTTTCTTTCAGACCGTACGCGGCCAGCACCAGCCGCGCGTTGACCAGCGTGCCAGAACCAGGTTCATCGAGCGCGACACGCTTGCCCTTGAGTTCGGCAATGCTTTTAATGCCCGAACCCTTTTTCACCACCACGTGAATCGTCTCGGGGTAGAGATTGGCAATCAGGCGCAATTCAGGAATATTGGGTTTTCCTTCAAACAGGCCCTTGCCGGTTTGCGCCCAGGTCGCCACGTCCGATTGCGAAAAGCCCGACTCCATGGCGCCCCCGGCGATGCCGTTGACGTTGGCCAGCGATCCATTGCTGGCCTGAGCCGTGACGATAATCTTGCCGGGCTGAGACACCGCGTTGGCGATCATGCCGCCTATCGGGTAGTAAGTGCCAGCAGTGCCGCCGGTGCCAATGCGAAAGAATTGTTGCGCCTGGGCACCACCCGCGAGAGCGGTGGCGGCGAGCACGGCGGTTAAAAGATGTTTAAAGCGCATGGTGACTTCCTTGGGTGATCAAATGAGGACAGACCTTAAGTAAACCACATCGACAGGCGAACTGAGCTAGTGAAAGCCCGAGGCAGGATAGGCTCCCGCCGGCATCGGCATCAACGATTTCTGGACTTCATGGCCCGCTCCACCTCGCGCTTGCCTTCGCGGTCCTTGATGGTGTCGCGTTTGTCGTGCTCGCCCTTGCCTTTGGCCAGACCGACTTCGCATTTCACCCGGCCGTTTTTCCAGTGCATGTTCAGCGGGACCAGCGTGAAGCCTTTTTGTTCCACCTTGCCCATCAAGCGCTTTATTTCTTCCTTGTGAAGCAGAAGTTTCTTGGTGCGGATGGAGTCGGGCCTTACATGGGTGGAGGCTGTGCCCAGCGGATTGATCTGGCAGCCAATGATGAACATCTCACCGTTGCGGATCACGACATACCCATCGGTGAGTTGCACCTTGCCTTCGCGCACTGATTTGACTTCCCAGCCTTCGAGCACCATGCCGGCCTCGAATCGTTCTTCAATGTGGTAGTTGTAGCTGGCCTTTTTGTTGTCAGCGATTCGCACGGCTGCGGCGGCGGCTTTGGGTGACAGCTTGCTGGCTGACTTGCCAGAGGAGGCCGCGGCGGGTTTCTTGGAGGTACTTGCTTCTTTTGTAGCCATGGCTTGGAGGTGAGAGCGCTAGCGGCTAATACAATTACCACTCGCGCTGCATTGTATGAAAACCGTCAACAAGTCCGTCCTCATCTGGTACAGCGCCGAAGAAATGTTTGCGCTGGTGACCGACGTTGACAGTTACCCCGCCTTTCTTCCCTGGTGCGACCAGGCCAGCGTGCTGCTCCAGGATGAGGAAGGCATGACCGCCAAGGTTGGCATCTCCTTCGGCGGTATCAGGCAGAGCTTCACAACGCGAAACACCCACGTGCCGGGCCGTCAGGTTCATTTGCAACTGATAGATGGGCCATTTTCAAAATTGGACGGTCAATGGACCTTCAGCCCTGTCGGCGAAGACCGGCAGCGCGCCTGCAAGGTTGATTTGATGTTGCGCTACGACTTCGATAATTTTGCTCTCGCTGCGCTGATTGGTCCGGTCTTTGGCAAGATCGCCGGCAGTCTGGTGGACGCCTTTGTCAAACGCGCTGCCCAGGTTTACGGCGAGTCTTGAGCGCTTGCCCAAGCCCATGAACATCGTTGTGGTCTATTCGAGCGGGCCGCGACTGTCGCGCGAATGGACGCTGGAGTTGCCTGAAGGCAGTCTGGTTCAGCGTGCTCTTGATGCATGCGGCGCGATGCAGGAGTTCCCGGAGTTGCCGGAACTCCTTGCGACAGGTGGGGTCAGCATCGGTGTCTGGGGTCGCGCTTGCAGCGCCGATCGGGCGCTTGCGGATCAGGATCGCGTGGAGATCTACCGCCCTTTGCGGGTTGACCCCAAAGTGGCACGTCGCGAACGTTTCAAGGACCAAGGAGCCCGAGGCGCTGGGCTTTTTGCCAAAAAGAGACAGGGCGCAAAAGCCGGCTATTGAACAGGCCGTGACATCCGCAGCGAATGCCGCGTCCTGATCGCCCAGATTGACCCCTGGCAGGCTTACAGGTACGGGTTTCACCTCATCTGGCGCGGGTACACTCTGCCTTTTGGAGCTTTCCCTATGCGCCTCATTGGCAAAGCGCTCACCTTCGACGATGTCTTGTTGGTGCCAGCGTTCTCCCAGGTCCTGCCCAAGGACGCCTCACTTTCCACCCACTTTTCCCGCAACATCCGACTGAACCTGCCGCTGGTTTCAGCGGCGATGGACACCGTCACCGAAGCGCGTCTGGCCATTGCCATTGCGCAAGAAGGCGGTATCGGGATCGTGCACAAAAACCTGACGGCCCAGCAGCAGGCAGCTGAAGTCGCCAGGGTCAAACGCTACGAGAGCGGTGTCTTGCGCGACCCCGTGGTCATCTCCCCGCAGCACACCGTGCGTCAGGTCATGGTGCTCAGCGAGCAGCTTGGCATCTCGGGCTTTCCGGTGATTGACGGCGGCCGTGTGGTCGGCATTGTCAGCGGCCGTGACCTGCGCTTTGAAACGCGCATGGAGGAGCCTGTCAGCAGCATCATGACGCCACGCGAGCGCCTCATCACCATGCCAGAAACAGGCACGCTGGCCGACGCCAAATACCTGCTCAACAAACACCGCATCGAGCGTGTTCTGCTGGTCAATGACAACTTCGAGCTCAAGGGCCTGATCACGGTCAAGGACATCACCAAGCAAACCAGTTTCCCGAATGCCGCGCGTGATGCCGAAGGCCAGTTGCGCGTGGGCGCAGCTGTCGGGGTGGGCGAGGGCACCGAAGAGCGCGTTGAAGCGCTGGTCAAGGCCGGGGTTGATGCCATTGTGGTCGACACCGCGCACGGCCACAGCAAGGGCGTGATCGAGCGCGTGCGCTGGGTCAAGAAAAACTACCCGCAGATCGACGTGATCGGCGGCAACATTGCAACGGGCGCCGCCGCTTTGGCGCTGGTGGGCGCGGGCGCTGACGCCGTGAAGGTCGGCATCGGCCCGGGAAGCATCTGCACCACCCGCATCGTGGCTGGCGTGGGCGTGCCGCAGATCATGGCGATTGACAACGTGGCCACCGCCTTGCGCGGCTCAGGCGTTCCCCTGATTGCTGACGGCGGCATTCGCTACAGCGGCGACATCGCCAAGGCCATTGCGTCAGGCGCCGGCAGCGTGATGATGGGCGGCATGTTTGCAGGCACTGAAGAAGCCCCCGGTGAAGTCATCCTGTACCAGGGCCGCAGCTACAAGAGTTACCGCGGCATGGGCAGCATAGGCGCCATGCAGCAAGGCAGCGCCGACCGCTACTTCCAGGAGTCCAGCACCGGCAACCCCAACGCCGACAAACTGGTGCCCGAAGGCATTGAGGGCCGCGTGCCCTACAAAGGTTCGATGATTTCCATCATCTACCAAATGGCCGGCGGCTTGCGCGCCAGCATGGGCTACTGCGGCTGCGCCACCATCGAGGAGATGCAAAGCAACGCCGAGTTCGTGGAGATCACCTCCGCCGGGATTCGCGAGAGCCACGTGCACGACGTTCAGATCACCAAAGAAGCGCCTAATTACCGTGCTGATTAAAAGGCCTCTACGCTTGTCACTTCGTGTGCTGCGCTGCCCCACTAAGGCGCCGTCCCGCCTGCGGCCTGGCGAAGCCAGTTCCGCGGCCGGTGCCGGGTTTTGAGTTACCCGTAAGCCCTCAGCCTGTCGAAGGGCTTTTTGTTTACCGTTCGTCCTGAGCCTGTCCAAGGGTTTTTTGTTTACCGTTTGTTCTGGGCCTGTCCAAGGGCTTTTTGTTTACCGTTCCTTCTGAGCCTGTCCAGGGGCTTTTTTTGTTTACCGTTTGTTCTGAGCCTGTCCAAGAGCTTTTTTGTTTACCGTTCCTTCTGAGACTGTCCAAGGGCTTTTTCTTTACCGTTTGTTCTGGGCCTGTCCAAGGGCTTTTTTTGTTTACCGTTCCTTCTGAGACTGTCGAAGGGCTTTTTTCTTTACCGTTCGTCCTGAGGTATCGAAGGACCAGCAACCATGCAGCACCAAAAAATCCTGATCCTCGACTTCGGCTCGCAAGTCACCCAGCTCATCGCCCGCCGCGTGCGCGAAGCGCATGTTTTTTGTGAAGTGCATCCCTGCGATGTGAGCGATGACTGGGTTCGCGAGTACGCCAAAGACGGCACGCTCAAGGGCGTGATCCTCTCAGGAAGTCATGCGAGCCTTTGGGAAGACGAATCCCTGCGCGCGCCCCAAGCCGTGTTCGAGCTCGGCGTTCCGGTGCTGGGCATCTGCTTCGGCATGTACGCGATCGCCGAGGCCTTGGGCGGAAAGGTCGAAGGCGGCCACAAGCGCGAATTCGGCCATGCCGAGTTGCGCGCCCGCGGCCACACCAAGCTGTTTGACGGCATCCAGGATTACGCCACGCCAGAGGGCCACGGCATGCTGCACGTGTGGATGAGCCATGGCGACAACGTGACCGCAATGCCGCCGGGTTTCAAGCTGATGGCGTCCACCGATTCCTGCCCCATCGCCGGTATGGCCGACGAGGAGCGCGGCTTTTACGCCGTGCAGTTCCACCCCGAAGTCACGCACACCGTGCAGGGCCAGGCGCTGCTGAATCGCTTTGTGCTTGACATCTGCGGCACCCGGGCCGACTGGATCATGGGCGACTACATCGCCGAAGCGGTGCAAAAAATCCGCGATCAGGTCGGCGACGAGGAAGTGATTCTTGGTTTGTCCGGTGGCGTCGATTCGTCTGTGGCCGCAGCCCTGATCCATCGCGCCATCGGCGACCAGCTGACCTGCGTGTTTGTCGACCACGGACTGCTGCGCCTGAATGAAGGCGATATGGTCATGGACATGTTTGTCGGCAAGCTGCACGCCAAGGTTGTGCGTGTGGACGCCGCCGCGCAGTTTCTGGGCCACTTGGCTGGCGTCAGCGAGCCCGAAGCCAAGCGCAAGATCATCGGCCGCGAGTTCGTCGAGGTCTTCAAGGCCGAAGCCGCCAAGCTCAAGGCCGGTGGCGGCGTCGCCGTCAAGGGCGCTAAGTGGCTGGCTCAGGGCACGATCTACCCGGACGTGATCGAGTCCGGCGGCGCCAAGAACAAAAAGGCGGTGACCATCAAGAGCCACCACAATGTGGGCGGCTTGCCGGCGCAACTCGGGCTCAAATTGCTGGAGCCCTTGCGCGAACTTTTCAAGGACGAAGTGCGCGAGCTGGGCGTTGCGCTCGGTTTACCGCATGACATGGTCTACCGCCATCCCTTTCCCGGCCCGGGCTTGGGCGTGCGTATTCTGGGCGAAGTCAAAAAGGAATACGCCGACTTGCTGCGCCGCGCGGACGCGATCTTCATCGAAGAGTTGCACAACTTCAAGGATGCGGAAAC
>CAJAOB010000215.1 GCA_903941205.1 uncultured Burkholderiales bacterium
ATATTCCTTGCCGCGCGTGAATCCGAGCGGCAGAGAAATCGCTGCGGCCAGAAGCACCAGTTGCCAGCCCCAAAAATGAAAGGCCGCGAGCTTGTCTGAAATGATGCGGGTCTGGCAGGTGCGCTGCACCACCCAATAGCTGGTGGCAAACAGGGCGCAACCGCCGAAGGCAAAAATCGCAGCGTTCGTGTGCAGTGGCCGCAAGCGACCAAACGACAACCAGGGAATGCCGAAGTTCAGTTCCGGCCAGGCCATCTGCGCGGCAATGAACACGCCCACAAGCATGCTGACCACGCCCCAGACCACCGCAGCAACGGAAAACTGGCGAACAATCTTGTCGTTGTAGATCGTCGCGCGGGCCGCGGTCCAAGTATTTTTCCCTGTGGGATGAGACGACTGAGGAAGTACTGCACTCATGAAGAAACTTTCTGTAACCCTGATGGCTAGAAGTTTGCAATCAGTCGTTCCCGCCAGTGTTGATATGGATCAAGCTTCGCGAGCAGAATGACGGTTTTAGGCCGCTCGCTCAACATGAAACGACTCCATAAGACCCCATTCAGGCGTCGCCAAATCGAATGCAGGCGGGCCGGATGAATGCGCCGAAATATCAGCGCGATATCGTTTTTGAGATCTTGTCGTCTTCAAGGATCTGCACCTGAAAGTCTTGGAAGATGCGCTGACCTTCGCCTTCCATGTCCTCAAACTGGCCCGACCAGACGGCCCAGGCCAGCAGGCCAACGATGGCCAAGGCCAGCACAACAGACACAGGCACGAGGAGAAACAGAATGTCCATTCAGTTTCCTTCTTCAGCAGCGCGCAAGCCGCGCGGCATTGACCATGACCAGCAGAGAACTCAGTGCCATGCCCAGACCGGCCAGCCAGGCTGGCAGCAAGCCAGCGATTGCCAGCGGCACGCAGACCGCGTTGTAGCCAGCCGCCCAAAGCAGGTTTTGCCTGACGATTTGCAAGGTACGGCGCGCCTGCGCCGGCATGCGGGCGAGCATGAGTAACTGACCACCGGGAATGATGAAGTCGGCTTGCGCCTGCGCGAGCGGCACAGCCTGTCCAATGGCGACCGACACGTCCGCACGCGCCAGCACCGGCCCATCGTTCAGCCCATCGCCGACCATGAGCACCTTGTGTCCGCCGCGCTGCAAGGCTTGCAGTTGCGCCAGCTTGCCTTGTGGCGTGCAGTCACCCTGCGCATGCGTAATGCCCAACTGACTCGCAACACGACGCGCCGCGTCGCTCCGGTCGCCCGACAGCATATGAACTTGCAAGCCGAGCGCTTGCAGTTGGGAAACCGCTTGCGCTGCGTCAGACCTCACCGATTCATCCAGCTCGAAGCGCGCGAGAAAGCCCTTGGCATCGGCAAGAAAAACCTCCAGCCCCCCGCTGCCCGTCGCCCTTTCAAGTCCACAGAAAGACGCTGATCCCAGCCGGAGCATTCCAGCAGCCACCCCCTGGAATGACTCGGCCAAGGTGCCGCAAAGCCCCTTGCCCGAATGCTCGGTGATGTCGATCAAGCGGGGGGGCAAAGCCGTGCTTGAGTCCCCGCTGGCCGACGCGGGCAAAGGCTCGTCCGCGGTCAGTGGTGCGGCGCATAAGGCACGCGATACCGGATGCAGCGAATGCTGCGCAAGGGCAACGGCCAAGGTCAGCGCATTGAAGGGCGCGAGGCCAGGGCGGGTCACGGTCTGTCGCAAGCCCATGCGCGCATCGGTCAGCGTTCCGGTCTTGTCGAACACGACGGTATCCACATCAGCCAGTGCTTCGAGCGCCTGCAAGCGGCGTACCAAGACACCTTGCCGCGCCAGTAAGCCTGCCGCGCTCAGCATGGCGGTCGGCGTCGCGAGCGACAAGGCGCAGGGACAGGTGACGACCAGCACGGCGACTGCGGCCATCACGGCACGCGCCGGGTCGGTGTTCCACCAGAACGCCGCGGCGAGCAGCGCAGCGAGCATGACAAACCACAGGAAAGGCTTGGCCACCCGGTCGGCAAGCTGCGCCAGACGCGGTTTGTCAAGGGCCGCGCCCTGCATCAGCGCGACGATGCTGGCATAGCGCGTACCCTGACCGAGTTGCTCAACGCGCACTTGGACGGTGGCCGAAAGGTTGTAGCTGCCAGCCATGACGCTGGCGCCCGCAGACCTCGCCACGGGCCGGGATTCGCCCGTCAGGAGCGCCTCGTCAGCAAACGTGGCACCAGTCACCACCAAGCCATCGGCCGGAAATGCCTGTCCTGGCAACACGCGCACCACGTCACCCACCTGCAAACGCCGGACGGCCACCTGCTCGAACTCGCCGCCCGGCAAGCGCCGCTGCACGCTGTCGGGCAGTCGCTGCATCAGGCTGTCCAGCGCGCCTGACGTGCGCGCACGCAGGCGCTGCTCGAGCCAGCGACCGGTGAGCAGAAAAAAAACAAACATGGTGAGCGAGTCAAAGTAGACCTCGGCGCTCCACCAGCCCGCGGGCTCAAAAGTTGCTGCCGAACTGATGGCAAAAGTGATCAGGATGCCCAGTGCCACCGGCAGGTCCATGCTGACACTGCGCTGGCGAAGGTCGCGCAGCGCACTGCTAAAAAATGGACGGCAAGAAAAAAGCAGCACGGGCAGCGTCAGCATCCAAGAGGCCCAGCGCAACAGTTTTTGAATATCGAGGGTGATGTCGCCGGGCTGCGTGATGTAAGCCGGAAAGGCGTACATCATCACTTGCATCATGCAAAAACCTGCAACCAGCCAACGCCACAAGGCCAGTCGGGCATCTTGACGGCTTTGGTCGGCTGCGGCCGAGTCAAGCGCCGGCGCGAGGCGGTAACCCATCTGGCGCGGTGCCAGCAGCCATTCGGAAGGCCGGGTAGCCGTAGCCGACCAGACAACACTGGCGCGCTGGCGCGCTGCGCTCACCTTGACCGACAAAACGCCCGGTACGGCGAGCAACGCTTTCTCAAGCATCAGCGAGCAGGCGGCGCAGTGCATGCCATTGACAAGCACCTGCGACTCCCAGAGCTCGGAAGAGCGCTCGCTTGCACCCGCCTTGCTTGCCTCGGGCTGGCTAAAGCGCGTCCACTCCTCCTGATCATCGAACAGGCGCAAGCTGTCAATGCCCGCGTCCTTCACAATGACGAAATCGTCCCTTGGAACCGAAGGGGCCCCGTCCGCAGACGCACGCGCAAGAACAACAGCTGACATGGTCTGAAGCTTAGGCGCTGAATGTGAAACAGCGTTTGACATGGATCAAGCTTGGTGCCAAAGAACGCCGTTAGTCTGGTGTCATCAACAACAAGGAAGCTGACATGTACCAATGCGTCTTGATTGCCACCGATGGCTCCGAACTGTCCAACAAGGCCGCCGAGCATGGCATTGAACTGGCTACCTTGTCGGGCGGACAGATTGTTGCGCTGCAAGTTGTGCCGCGTTACCCGGTGAGCTATTTCGAGGGAGGCTCGAGTGTTCCCAACGAGGAAATCGCGCGCGTTGAAAAGCAATGGGCTGCTAATGCCCAGGCAGTGGTGGACGCGGTCAAGGCAAGCGCCGAAGCCCGCGGCGTGCAAGCGAAGGCGGTCACCTCACATTCGGACATGGTGGCTGAAACCATTATCGCTACCGCCCAAAAGCACAACTGCGATCTGATCGTGATGGCCTCGCACGGCAGGCGAGGCTTGTCGCGCTTGTTGCTCGGCAGCGAGACCACGCATGTGCTGACGCACTCGCACATTCCGGTGATGGTGTTGCGCTAGCCTCGGCCATCACGGTGGCCGAGGCCAAGCGGCCACCTGGCCTCAGGACGGTCGGGCCAGGCGCAGAGGCCCGCTGGCAAGCCCTGTCTTCTCAGCTGAAAAGTGCCTTGTATTGTTCGCGCAGCAAGTTCTTCTGAACCTTGCCCATGGTGTTGCGCGGCAGTTCGAGCAGCACAAAGCATTTCTTCGGAATCTTGAAGTTGGCCAACTGCGCTTTGAGGGAAGACAGAACCGCCTCGGCGCTGACTTCAGCGCCGAGCTTTGGAATCACCACGGCCACGCCGACCTCGCCAAAATCAGGATGCGGTACACCCACCAGCGCGCTCTCGGCCACGCCCGGCATGTCATTGATGTAGCCTTCTATCTCAGCCGGGTAAACGTTGTAGCCGCCGCTGATGATCAGGTCTTTGCTGCGGCCGACGATGCTCACGTAGCCGCGCTCGTCTATCTTGCCAACATCACCGGTCTTGAACCAGCTGTCATCGGTGAACTCTTCCCGGGTTTTTTCGGGCATGCGCCAGTACCCCTTGAAAACATTCGGTCCCTTCACCTGAATGCCGCCAATCTCGTCGACGGGCAGTGGCCGGCCATCGTCACCGCATACGCGCAGGCCAACGCCAGGCAATGCAAAACCCACCGTGCCGCCGCGCCGCTCGCCGTCTTCTGCGCGGTAGGGGTTGGACGTCAGCATGATGGTCTCGCTCATGCCGTAACGCTCGAGGATCGTGTGGCCTGTGCGCCGCTGCCATTGAGTGAAGGTTTCAATCAGCAGGGGCGCCGACCCTGCTATGAAAAGCCGCATGTTCCGACAGGCTTCGCGGGTCAGGCCCGACTCTGCGAGCAAACGCACATAAAGCGTCGGCACGCCCATGAA
>CAJAOB010000216.1 GCA_903941205.1 uncultured Burkholderiales bacterium
GTCAAAGCCCGTTTGGAACAAATGAAAGTGGCGCTGATCGCCTGAGCGTCCGCTCGGGTTCAGCCAACAACCTAGAAAGAAGGAAAGAGTCATGCAACTCAATCCCGCAGAAATTTCTGAATTGATCAAGAGCCGTATTGAAGGCCTTGCCGCGAGTAGCGACATCCGTAACCAAGGCACCGTCGTTTCGGTGGCTGACGGTATCGTGCGCATCCACGGCCTGTCCGATGTGATGCAGGGCGAGATGCTCGAGTTCCCCGCTACTGCGGACGGTACGCCGACCTACGGCTTGGCACTGAACCTCGAGCGCGACTCGGTCGGCTCCGTGGTTCTTGGCGAGTACGAGCACATCGCCGAAGGCGACACGGTCAAGTGCACCGGGCGCATTCTGGAAGTTCCGGTCGGCCCCGAGCTGCTGGGCCGCGTGGTCAATGCGCTGGGTCAGCCCATCGACGGCAAAGGTCCGATCAACGCCAAACTGACCGACGTGATCGAAAAAGTCGCGCCTGGTGTGATCGCGCGTAAATCGGTCGACCAGCCTCTGCAAACCGGCCTCAAATCCATCGACTCGATGGTACCTATCGGTCGCGGTCAGCGCGAACTGATCATCGGTGACCGCCAGACCGGCAAGTCAGCCGTGGCCATCGACGCCATCATCAACCAAAAGGGTCAAAACGTTCCCTGCATCTACGTGGCGATTGGTCAAAAAGCCTCTTCCATCAAGAACGTGGTGCGCTCGCTGGAGCAAGCCGGCGCCATGGAGTACACCATCGTGGTGGCCGCATCGGCTTCCGAGTCAGCAGCCATGCAATACGTCAGCGCCTACTCGGGCTGCACCATGGGCGAGTACTTCCGCGACCGCGGTCAAGACGCGCTGATCGTTTATGACGATTTGTCCAAGCAGGCCGTGGCTTACCGCCAGGTCTCCTTGCTGCTGCGCCGTCCACCAGGCCGCGAAGCGTACCCTGGCGATGTGTTTTATCTCCACAGCCGTCTGCTGGAGCGCGCTGCCCGCGTGAGCGAAAAATATGTCGAAGACTTCACCAAAGGCGAAGTCAAAGGCAAGACCGGTTCGCTGACGGCTCTGCCGATCATCGAAACGCAGGCTGGCGACGTGTCCGCGTTCGTGCCAACCAACGTGATCTCCATCACCGACGGTCAGATCTTCTTGGAAACCAGCTTGTTCAACGCCGGTATCCGCCCCGCGATCAACGCCGGTATTTCGGTGTCGCGCGTCGGTGGTGCTGCGCAGACCAAGTTGATCAAGAGCCTGTCCGGTGGTATCCGGACCGACTTGGCCCAGTACCGTGAATTGGCTGCGTTCGCGCAGTTTGCTTCCGACCTTGATGAAGCCACCCGAAAGCAGCTCGACCGCGGTGCCCGCGTGACCGAATTGCTCAAGCAAGCTCAGTACTCGCCACTGTCGATCTCCACCATGGCAGCCACTTTGTTCGCAGTGAACAAGGGCTTCATGGACGACATCGACGTCAAGAAGGTTCTGGCCTTTGAAGCCGGCTTGCACAGCTACCTCAAGGATAAGCATGCAGCGCTGATGGCCAAGCTTGAAGCCAACAAGGCCATGGACAAGGACGCCGAGGCCGAATTGGCGACTGCCGCCACCGCGTTCAAGAAATCGTTTGCCTGATTCACACCTGAATAGATAAAAGCTAAAAGCTTTCAGAACCATTTAGGAATACATATGGCAGCAGGCAAGGAAATACGCGGCAAGATCAAATCGGTGGAAAACACCAAGAAGATCACCAAAGCCATGGAAATGGTGGCCGCTTCCAAAATGCGCAAGGCGCAAGAGCGCATGCGCGCAGCGCGTCCGTACAGCGACAAGATTCGCAACATTGCAGCGAATCTGAGTCAGGCCAATCCCGAGTACACGCATGCGTTCATGCAAACCAACGAGGCCAAGGTTACCGGTTTTATCGTCGTGACCACAGACAAGGGTTTGTGTGGCGGCATGAACACCAACGTCTTGCGGGCCGTCACCGGCAAGCTCCGGGAAGCCCAGTCCAGCGGCCACACGGCGCAAGCAGTGGCCATTGGCAACAAGGGCCTGGGTTTTCTGAACCGTGTGGGCGCCCAGGTGCTGTCGCATGCGACGCAACTTGGCGACAAACCGCATCTTGAAAAGCTGATCGGCCCGGTCAAGGTGCTGCTCGATGCTTATAGCGAAGGCAAGGTCAGCGCGGTCTATCTGTGCTACACCAAGTTCATTAACACCATGCGCCAGGAGCCTGTGGTCGAGCAGTTGCTGCCGCTGGCTAAGCTCGAGGCCGACCATGGCCACCATGGCTGGGACTATATCTACGAGCCCGACGCTCAGTCCGTCATCGATGACCTGCTGGTGCGTTACGTCGAAGCGCTGGTCTATCAGGCGGTGGCCGAAAACATGGCTTCGGAGCAGTCGGCCCGCATGGTTGCCATGAAGGCCGCTACCGACAACGCCGGCA
>CAJAOB010000217.1 GCA_903941205.1 uncultured Burkholderiales bacterium
CAACACCTCATGGCCGACGACGTGTGGCGCATCGACTACCAGATGGCGCCCAACGCGGACCCGGCCTACGTCAGCCGAGAAGACGTGGTGCGCGAGCGCCTGGAGCGGCAGTTTGGCAAAGACGTGGCGGTCGAGATCGTCTGGGTCGGGCCCTACGCCTACCGCAGCCAGTGCGTCGACAGCCTGCGCGCGGGACACGTTTTTTTCATGGGTGACACGGCCAAGGTGGTCAGCCCGTTCGGTGCGCGTGGCGGCAACACCGGCGTGGCTGACGCCGACAACCTCGCCTGGAAGCTGGCCGCCGTGCTCAAGGGCCGGGCCGGGCCGGCGCTGCTGGACAGCTACAACCACGAGCGGCTGCAAGCCTCGCGTGAAAACGTCATGGTGACCAACCGCACCGCGCGTTTCTTGCGCGCCCCCGAAGGCATGGAGCGCACCTTTCGCAATGCCGCCATCAGCCTGGCGCGGCAATATCCTTTTGCGCGCCAACTCGTCAACACGGGCCGCATGGCCGTGGCCAACAGCTACAGCGGATCACCCGTCTGCGCCGCCGCTGGTGGCGTGTCGGTGCAAAACGTCGGCTTTGAATGGGCCGACGGCCAGCGTGGCGACCTGAACGAGCTCCTGAACTGGACCGGCGATGGCGGCGGAAGTTTGCTGCTGCTGGTGTTCGGCAGGCAAAACCCGGCGTCGCTGGACCGGCTCCGGGCGCTGACGGGCAGTGGTGCCGCGCTGCGCTGCGTGCAGGTCGTGGGCGCGGGTGAAAAAGCCCAGGGCAAAGAACATGTGCGCGACCCACAAGGCCATTTGCGCAGGGCCTGCGGCACCGGCGGAGTATCAGGCGGCTGGTCCTTGCTGCGTCCCGACAGCTACCTGGCCGCCTCGGGCCAGCGCATCGACGCCGGGCTGGTCCATGCCGTCGCCCGCGCGCTGGCGCTGGAGGGGAACGCACACGTGGCCGCCAAAAAACGCGATCCGGTCGCTGGCGAGCCCACGGCATTTGAGAAAGTCAGCGCATGAACACCCTCTTGAACTTTCAGGATGCAGACGCTTTTTACGAGCAACTGCTCGATGCTCACGCCGGGCTTGAACCGGCGCAATCGGAGCTGCTCAATGCCCGGCTGATCCTGATCCTGGCCAATCAGCTGGGCGACAGCGCCCTGCTGCGCCAATGCATAGAGGCTGCCAAAACCTTGCCGTAAAGGGCCCGGCCAGGCGCCGAACCTTCCCTGCGGCCAGGGCTTACTGCGGCTGGAAACCGCTGCTCTTGATGATGCGCGTCCAGGCCTGTGCGTAGGCTTTTTCGCGCTGCGCCAACTGCACCGGCGACATGTGGCCAACCGTCAGGCCCATCTGGCTGAGCTGGTTGCGCACATCGGGCATGGCCAGCACCTTGGCCATGGCCGCGGAGAAATTGTCAATGAAGGCCTTGGGCGTGCCGGCGGGCGCAAAGATGCCGTAGTAAGGCAAGTCTTCCAGGCCGGCCATGCCGAGTTCGGAAAACGTCGGCACATCGGGCAAGGCGGATTGCCGACTGGCGCCGAGCACGGCGACCACGCGCACCTTGCCAGCCTTGTGGTTTTCGATGAAGTCGGGCACCGACGCCACGCCAGCGCCGATCTGGTTGCCCAGCATGTCGGCCATCAGGGGCGCGCTGCCGCGGTAAGGTGCGGCGAGCAAGTCGAGCTTGAACTTCTCGCCAATGACCTTGACCAAAAACTCGGGTGTGGACGCCGGCGCCGGAATGCCGACCGCGCCCTTGCTGCCTTGCGTCTTGACCCAGTTGACGTACTCGGCAAAGCTCTTGGCTGGCGTGCCGCCAGACACCGCAAAAGCGTTGACGAAGGTCGCAAAGCCGGCCACCGGCACGAAATCCTGCTCGGGCGAGTAGCCCGGGTTTTTCACGACCATGGGCAAGATCGTGATCGTGTGGTCATGCGACAAAAACAACGTGTTGCCATCGGCGGCGGCGGCCTTGAGTGCCTGCGCTGCGATCTGCCCGCCGGCGCCCGGCTTGTTTTCGACCAGAACGGGCACGCCGAGTTCGTCCTTGAGCTTTTCAGCCAGGATGCGCGCGGCGGCGTCGGTGCCGCCGCCAGGGGGAAAGCCCACCAGAATCTTGATCGGCTTGGCGCCCTGCGCCATGGCCAGACTCAGGCCGCAGCTCAAAAACAAAGCGGTGGCATAGCGGGCGGCAGTGGCCAGCCCTGTGCGTCGGGAAAAAATCATGCAAGCTCCTGGGTCCGGATGTTTGAAGGTTGAAACGTTGAAGTATGAAGGCCAGCGCTTCATTTTCCTACGAACCGAGGGCAAACCAGAAGGCCAGGGCTACCAGCCCGCAACCTGAGCCTGAAGCGCGCCCCAGACTACTCGAGCCCGAGCTCCTGAATTTTCCGGGTGATGGTGTTGCGACCAATTCCCAGCTTGTGAGCGGCCTCGATCCGACGGCCGCGCGTATTGAGCAAGGCGATTTGAATCAGCTTGGACTCAAAGCGCCGCGTCAGCACATCCCAGACGTCGGTCTGACCGCTCACCAGCAAGGCCAAGGCTTCCGCTTCCAGACCGGTTTCCCAGTGGCCGGCTGCCGCCGACAAGGGCCATTCGGCAGCCGGCATCGGGCCAGCCTTTGCCAGGCTGGGCGAAGCTGCGGCTTCCGTTGGCAACAGCTCCTGCGCTGCGGCCTGCGG
The DNA here is from genome assembly GCA_903941205.1 of uncultured Burkholderiales bacterium. Lineage (GTDB taxonomy): Bacteria > Pseudomonadota > Gammaproteobacteria > Burkholderiales > Burkholderiaceae_C > Polaromonas. The sequence goes on from CAJAOB010000217.1 coordinate 2,688, forward strand.
CAGGGGCTCGGCCGGCGGGCTGGCCGGCCGGGCCGCTTCGGCTACCACCGACTGCACTTCAGGCGGCAAGTCCTTGGGCTCGATCACCTGAGCGGGCGCCATGACGGTCAGCCAATGACAGATGTTTTCGAGCTGGCGCACGTTGCCCGGAAAATTGAAGTGGCTGAGTTGCTGCAGCGCCTGGTCGGCGATACGCTTGGGCTCGACGCCGAGTTGCTTGGCGCTTTGTTGGAGGAAATGGCGGGTGAGCATGAAGACGTCTTCGCGGCGCTCGCGCAAGGCCGGAAGGCGCAGGCGGATAACGTTGAGGCGGTGAAACAGGTCTTCGCGAAAGGCGCCATCCTTGACACGCTGCTCGAGGTCCTGATGGGTGGCGGCAATCACCCGCACATTGGCTTTGACGGCGTTGTGCCCGCCGACGCGATAGAAATGCCCGTCGCTCAGCACGCGCAATAAGCGCGTCTGCAAGTCAAAGGGCATGTCGCCGATTTCGTCAAGAAACAACGTGCCGCCCTCGGCTTGCTCGAAGCGGCCGCGGCGCATGGTCTGCGCGCCGGTGAAGGCGCCGCGCTCGTGGCCAAAGAGTTCTGACTCGAGCAGATCCTTGGGAATGGCCGCCGTGTTGATGGCGATGAAGGGGCCGCTGGCACGCGGCGAGTGCTTGTGCAGGGCGCGCGCCACCAGCTCTTTGCCCGAGCCGGATTCGCCCGTGATCATGACCGTGACATTGCTCTGGCTGAGCCGGCCAATGGCACGAAAAACGTCTTGCATGGCCGGCGCCTGGCCGAGCATTTCGGGGCTTGCGGCCATGCGCTCTTCCGCGACTTCCTCGCGCTGGCTTTCCTCGACCGCGCGGCGGATCAGCTCGACCGCCTTGGGCAGGTCAAAGGGCTTGGGCAGGTATTCAAATGCGCCGCCCTGAAAGGCCGACACGGCGCTGTCCAGGTCAGAGAAGGCGGTCATGATGATGACCGGCAGGCCGGGCAGCTTTTCCTTGACGCGCTCGAGCAGGTCCAGTCCGGAGCCGCCCGGCATGCGGATGTCACTGACCAGTATTTGCGGCCCGTCGTCGTCACCGGCCGTCGCCAGCGCAGAGAGCACTTCGCGCGGGTTGGTGAAACTGCGCGTGGGCAGCCCTTCGCGAAGCAAGGCCTTCTCCAGAACGAACCGGATGGACTGGTCATCGTCAACGATCCAAATCGGTTTCATGCGGCGCTGTCCCTGTGTATCAACTCAAATGGATAGGACAGACCTCAAGGCAGAGGAATCAGGATCTTGAAGTCTGTACGGCCCGGGACGCTGTCGCACTCGATCAAACCGTGGTGTTGCTGCACGAAGGTTTGCGCCAACGTCAGCCCCAGCCCGGAACCACCCTCTCGCCCTGACACCAGGGGATAAAAGATACGGTCTTTGATGGAGTCCGGCACGCCCGGTCCATTGTCGATCACATGCAATTCCAGTGCCAAGCGATAACGCTGTTTACCAAAAGTCACTTGTCGGGCGATGCGCGTCCTGAAAACAAGCTCGCCGTCACCCGCCGAGATGCGCTCTGCCAGCGCTTGCGCTGCGTTGTGCGCGATGTTGAGCATGGCCTGGATGAGTTGCTCGCGGTCACCGCGAAAGTCGGGGATCGAGATGTCGTAGTCGCGCCGGACTTTGAGTCCCCTGGGGAACTCGGCCAGGATGAGCGAACGAACACGCTCGCACACCTCGTGGATATTGACGTCGCCCACCAGGTGCGGCCGGCGGTGCGGCGCGAGCAGGCGGTCCACCAGGGTTTGCAGGCGGTCGGCCTCATGAATGATGACCTGCGTGTATTCGGTCAGTTCCCTGGACTCAATCTCCATTTGCAGCAACTGCGCGGCACCGCGAATCCCGCCCAGCGGATTCTTGATTTCGTGGGCGAGGTTGCGGATGAGTTCCTTGTTGGCCTGCGCCTGGTCGATGAGGCGCTCTTCACGGTCTTGCTTGGCCTGCTGCTCCAGCGGCAACAACTCGACAATCACCTCGCCGGGCATGTCGGTTTGCGCCACCACCACATGCACAGGCAAAGGATCGGGGGCCACGCGCTTGAGCCAGGCGTCGTAGCGCAGGGCCGCAAACTCATTGCTGACAGCGCCTTCAAGGGCATTGCGAAGGATCGTCGGCTCCGTGAAGCAATCGGGCAGCTGCGAGCCCTCGATGGTGCGGCGCGAAATGCCGAGCGCGCCCTCCAGCGCGGCGTTGGCAAATACCACCACACCGTCTTTACGCACCACGGCCACAAGGGTCGCCAGAAGGTCAAAGGCGTGAAACCGGGCGCTTGCCGAGCCAGGTTTAGGAGGGGTCAGAGCGGACTTGTTCAAGCCACTTATTTTGACCGAAGAACCGCATCAGCGAGAAGCCTGCTCGGGCTGACCGCCGCCAGCTGTACCGCTTTCAACTGGCAGGCGGGCGAGTTCACGCTGCAGACTGGCAATATCGGCTTCGTAGCGCTGAATGCCGACCCTGAGCTCGTTGACACGATCAAGGTAGCGCTGATGATTGCGGGTCTCGGGACCGAGCTTTTCAGGCTCGCCGTTGTTGTACTCGACACGTAGTTCAGCCAGTCGCGTTCGAGTGGTCTGGAGCTCAGCCTGCAAGATGCTCCGGGCATCGCTGTCGCGCGAGCGCTGATCGACAAGCCCGGCGGGCCGGCCATTGAGCCGGCTGTCAAGGCGCGCCTCCTGACCGCCCGCGACTCGTCGCGGCGCACTGGCCCGGAGGCTGAGAGGCTCCCGCGACACATCGCCATAAACCCGGGTGCCAGGCACTACGGTGACGTAGACATCGTCGAGCAATTTGCAGCCACGCGCCTCGGCCAGGACCACATCGTTGAGGTATTCGTTGCCGCAACGGTAGATGCGCGCAGAAGATGAACTCGCCGTCTGCACGGACTGCGCGAGCACCGCGCCACTGGCACAGAAAAGGATCAGTGCGCAGAGCCTGTGAGGGCGAATAAGTTTGTGCATGGAGCCCGAAGTATCCGGCGAATCACCGAAAGCAACAAGGTCTTCTTTCTGATCAGCTTCTTTGCAGATCAGACAATGCTGGACGACACCAGCGATGAAGCCATCGACGAAGTGAACGGACAAAAAAAGACGGCCGGAGCCGTCTTTTTTGAAGTTTTCAGCCGGTCATGCCGACCGGACGCACCGGACAGCGTGGAGCCGAACCCGCTTTACAGCGAGTAGTACATGTCGAACTCGATCGGGTGTGTTGCCTGACGCAAACGCGTGACTTCGCCCATTTTGAGATCGATGTAAGCGTCGAGCATGCTGTCCGAGAACACGCCGCCCTTGGTCAGGAAGCTGCGGCCCACGTCGAGTGCGTCGAGCGCCTGGTCGAGGCTGTGGCACACGGTTGGCACCAATGCGTCTTCCTCGGGAGGCAGATGGTACAAGTCCTTCGTGGCGGCTTCGCCCGGATGGATCTTGTTTTCCACGCCGTCCAGACCGGCCATCATCAGGGCCGCAAAGCCGAGGTAAGGGTTCATCAGTGGATCGGGGAAGCGTGCCTCGATGCGGCGACCTTTGGGGTTGGCGACGTAAGGGATGCGGATCGATGCGGAACGGTTCTTGGCCGAGTAAGCCAGTTTGACCGGAGCCTCATAGCCAGGGACCAGACGCTTGTAGCTGTTGGTGCCGGGGTTGGTGATGGCGTTCAGGGCGCGTGCGTGCTTGATGATGCCGCCAACGTAGTACAGGGCGAAGTCAGACAGACCTGCGTAACCGTCACCGGCGAACAGGTTTTTGCCGTCTTTCCAGATCGACTGGTGAACGTGCATGCCGGAGCCGTTGTCGCCAACGATGGGCTTGGGCATGAAGGTGGCGGTTTTGCCGTAGGCATTGGCCACGTTTTGAACCACGTACTTGAGGATCTGCGTCCAGTCGGCGCGCTGAACCAGCGTGCTGAAACGGGTGCCGATTTCGTTCTGGCCCGCGCCAGCAACTTCGTGGTGGAACACTTCAACCGGAACGCCCAGGGATTCGAGGATCAGGGACATTTCAGCGCGCATGTCCTGCGTGCTGTCTACCGGTGGCACCGGAAAGTAGCCGCCTTTGACGGTGGGACGGTGGCCGCGGTTGCCGCCTTCGAGCTTCTTACCGGTATTCCAGGGGGCTTCATATTCTTCGATCTTGAAGAAGGTGCCCGACATGTCGGTGTTCCAGCGCACGTCGTCGAAGATGAAGAATTCTGGCTCGGGGCCGAAATAAGCGGTGTCGCCCAGGCCGGAGGCCTTGAGGTAAGCCTCGGCGCGCTGCGCGATGGAGCGCGGGTCGCGATCGTAAGCCTTGCCATCGCTGGGCTCAATCACGTTGCAGCTCATGAAGAGGGTGGTTTCCTCAAAGAACGGGTCGATGTTGGCCGTATTGGCATCTGGCATCAACTGCATGTCGGAGGCTTCAATGCCCTTCCAGCCAGCAATTGATGAGCCGTCAAAGGCGTGGCCGGACGTGAATTTGTCTTCGTCAAAGTGCGAGACGGGCACGGTCACATGCTGCTCTTTGCCCCGGGTGTCAGTGAAGCGGAAGTCAACAAACTTGACTTCGTTTTCCTTGACCATTTTCATGACGTCTGCGACGGTCTTTGCCATCAGATTCTCCTGTTGCTGGATGGTGGTTAAAAATTTCAGTTCAAACAATGCACTTTTTGTGCCAGAGCAATGCATCGACTGCAGGGCAAAGCCTTGCATTGTGCCGTCAACCGCAGCGCTTTTTTCTGCAAGCCCAGCACAAATCGCAAAAAGGAGCCGCAAAAACCGGGCTCAAGCTGCAGTCCAACCGATTTTGGGCTTAATTTTGCATGCACCGTTTTGAGTCACCCAAAAATGAACCATCTTGGTGCGCTCGTCAACGCACCAATTCGGGGCCCAATTGAACATTGAAACGATGAAGCCCCGCCAACAAGGCCGGATAAGCCGAATTCACCTCGGTCGGTGCGCCTTTGACGCCGAGCTCGATGTGTCGCCCGTACTGCGGATGGTCCACGCTGGGCAAGCTGAAAACTTTTACGCCCGGGTGACGGGCCTCGAGTTCGATCATCAGCGGGGTCAGCATGGCTTCCATGGAGCCTATGACGATCACTGACTTCTCGGCGTAGGCCTGATGCTGGTGCAAATGTCCGTAGTGCGTGTCCAGCACCCACTCAAGCATGGGCCAGGCCATGACCGGGAAACCCGGCACGAAATAAACGCGTCCCACCGGCTCGCTCGCAGCTTTGGGAGCCACGCCAGCCGCAGTTTCGGGAGCACAAGCAGAACAAAAGAAGCCGGGAATTTTGTTGTAAGGGTTGGGGATGATGCTGGCGCCTACCGGAAACACGCCCATGTTGAGGCGATGAATATTGTCGTGGCGTTCGGGCTCGTAAGGCACGCCAAGTTCGCGCGCGACGTCTTGCATGCGCTCGCCAATCAGCGCCTTGGCTTCGGGGTGCAGGGCAAGTTCGGCGCCCAGAGCGCGGGCTGCGCACTGACGGGTATGGTCGTCAGGCGTGGCGCCAATGCCACCGAAGGAAAAAACCACGTCGCCGCGATCCCGGGCTGCGGCAAACGCCCGCACCAGGGTCGCGGTGATGCGCTCGGGGTCATCCCCGACGTAATCGGCGTAGCTCACTTGCAGGCCGCGAGCGCCCAGGAGTTCAATCGCCTTGCTCAGGTGTTTGTCAGCGCGTTTGCCGGAGAGGATTTCGTCGCCGACGATGATGAGACCGAAATGTTGGGGCATGTTGTACGAGTGGCGCGCCACGCGCTCAGGTTGAAGGGGGAAGCGGCAAATCGGCCAGGGGGGCGCCCAAGGGCGGCGCCGCACTGCCAGCGGAGAAATCATCGGCGGGACCGGGCGCTTGCGCACGCAAGGCCTGCAAGGCAGACAGGGCGTAATGCACGAACCACAGCGAGGAAAAGGCAAAGACCAGGGTGTAGATCCAGATCGCGACCGGCACCAAAAGGGGCGCCATGGCGATGAACATGGCACCCGAGGCCCAAAGGAGACTCGGCGCCGCACCAAGGTAGCCGCCCAGAATACCCATGCCCAGCAGCGTGCCGCGGTGCTGCTTGAAGAGGAGGCGCCGCTCCTCGTTGCTGGCGTGCCCCGAAAGCGCGTCATAGGCCATCACTCGGTAGGTCAGCCAGCCCCAGATCAGCGGCGGCAGGATCAACACCAGCGGCGGCACCAGCCACAACGGCAAGGACAGCAGCAAGGCCACGCAAGCCATCAGCGTCGAGCCCAGGCTCCACACCAGGCTGCTCCAGAGCGATCCGCCCGGGCGACGCTCGAGCAGTGGAAACCGGCGCTCGCCCACCAGCGCGACCAGCGCCGGCGTCATCAGCTGGGCCACAAACAGCAGCGAGGCCATGACGATGACCGGAACCGCCAGAAACAGCAGCAAGGCGGGGGCAAGCACCACCCGCAAATTGCCCAGTCCAAGGCCTTCAAGCCACTCGGACACGCTGGCCACCAGCCGGTACTGATCAAGCTGCAAGCGCATCAGCTCGACCGCATCACTCCAATAGAGGTAGCCCAGGCCCAGCGACAGCACGCTCATGATGATGAGCGGCAAAAAGGACAAGGCGATCACCCGCGGATGCAGGCAATAAATGGCCGCGCGCCAGAATGAGTCAAGGAGCCGGCTCATGCGCGCCCCACAAGCCGCTTGAACCCATGCCACTGCTGCGACCACAGGCCGCGGCCGTAGTCACGCCCTTGCCCGATCTGGTCTGGCACACCGGTCGGGTCCGGCTTTGGCTGGAAATTGGCCGTGCCAAAGAGCTGGTCCCACCAGGGCAGCAACACGCCAAAATTGTGATTACCCTGCAACACACTGTGATGCACGCGGTGAAACAAGGGGCTGACCCAGAGCCGCTCGCCAAGACCCCCGAAGCTCAGACGGACATTGGCATGCTGCAAGCTCTCGCTGAGCTGCGTGAGTGCAACAATGGCGATGAACTGCTCGGGTGCCACGCCAATGAGTTGCGCCAGAACCACCAGCAGAACGTCTACCAGCAGGCTGTCAAGGAAGTGGTTTCGGTTGTCGCTCCACATGGTCATCTGCCGCTGCGCGTGATGCAGCGAATGCAGTTGCCACCACCAGTTGAGGCGATGCTGGCCGCGGTGCAACCAGTAGGCGGCGAAGTCAAAGACCAGCAGGTAAAGCAGGAAGCTGGTCAGCGCGCCGTCCGTCACGCCAGGCCAGAGCTGGTCAAGGTGAAAAGTGCCCAGCCCTTGTGCGCGAAGAGCGCCAAAGCTGCTATCGAAGATCGGATCCAGGCTGAAAAACAGGGCCAGACGAAACAGCCCGAGCCGATGGATCAGCGTGTAGATCACATCAGTACGAACGGTGGCGCGATCGGTCACCGGCTCGACCGGCCGCCAGCGCTGCAAAGGCCCGATCACCAGCATCAGCACGGCGATCTGCAACAGGCCGGCCAGCAGCCAGGCGCTGGCGGCATAAGCGTCTTCGAGCAAGTTGCCCAAACCCCAGGCAAAAAGCCAGGGGCTGGACATTTCAAACAGCTGCTGCTGCACAGCGGCAAACATCTCGCCCGCCCAGGTCATGATCGACTTCCAGAGGTCAGCGTGTGCTGCGCGATCCAGGGCTTGAACTGCGGATGCTCGCGCAGCGCGGCAAAGCAGAACCCGCGCTCTTTCAAGCCCAGAATCAAAGGCTCCAGCACCGCGGGCGCCCAGGGATCCTGACGCGACCAGATGCCCAGGTGCGCGACCAGGATGTCGCCTGGCTTGATGTCGCGCAGCGCTTTTTGCAACAGTTGCGCATTCGGGAACCGATCGCTGGGCAGTTCATCGCCCAAAAACCCGGCAGGCGACCAGGCCACATGCGCATAGCCGCACTGACGCGCCGCCCTGAGCAACTCAGGAGAGGTTTTTCCGCCCGGGGCGCGAAACAAGGGCAGCGGCTTTTGGCCGGTGAGCTCCTGCAAACGCGTGCCAGCTTTTTCGATTTCGCGGCAGTACTCAGCGGCGCTCCAGATCCTGTCCTGGCCCTGGAAGGGACCTGCCGAAGCGCGAACCCGAAAACGGGTAGCCTGCCCCTTTTCGGTCACATCGGCGCGCCAGTAAGTATGGTCAAAGGTGTGCGAGGCGAAATCGTGACCCTCGGCGGCACGCGCTTTCCACCAATCGGCCCAGTCGCTGCCGAGGCTGCCGTTGCCAGAGACAGTTCGTTCCTGAGCGGCAAAGAAAGTCACCTTAACGTCCTGCCTTTTGAGCACGTCGGCGATAAGCGGCGCGACCGCCATGTGGCCGGTGTCAAAGCTCAGGTAAATCGGCTTTGCCTTCACGCCCGAAGACGGCGCGGAGCAGCCAGCGGCCCGCAGGGGCAGCGCGCCCACCAGCAGGCCCAGCGCCAGCGCGCCGCGCGCCAACCGTTCAGCGCGGCGCGTGATCCAGCGTCCAGACGCCATGCGGGCTCTTTCCAACCTTGACTTGCCTGACCAGCTTGCCGGTGGCGGTGTCTATCACGCTGAGCTTGCGGGCCCAGCGCGAGGATACGAAGATCTGCTTGCCGTCGCGCGCGACCTCCATGCAGTCGGGTCCGCCGGGCGCATCAAAACGGCCCACCACCTCCAGAGTCTGGAGGTCGATCTTGCTGATGCTGTTGGCGACGCGGTTGCTGACCAGCGCGTGCCGGCCGTCACCCAAGGCGCGAAATGCGTGGGCGCCAAGCCCGGTCTTGATGGCCTTGGTTCGCACGGGCACCGCGCCCGACACGTCATAAACCTCGACGCCATCGCCGCCGGTCAGCGCCACCAAAATTCGCTTGTCGTCGGCGGTGCCAAACAAGTCCGCCGGCATGGCGCCCGTCTTGATACGCCATTTGATGGTTTGCGCCCGCAAGTCCAGGGCGATCAGCTCGTCACTGTCCTGCATGGTCGAGTAAATCGTGCTGCTCTTGCTGTCGATCCACAAATGGCTGGGCGTCTTGCCGGTCGGCACGCGCTTGGCCAGCGTCAAGCTGCTGCCGTCCCAGCGGTAAATATCAATATGGTTAAGACGGTTCGCCGCAGTGACGAACCATTTCATGTCGGGCGAAAAACGCAAATGGTAAGGGTCGAGCACACCGCGCACGGTGCGCTGGACCTCGGCGGTCCGAGGGTCTATGAAGGTCAGGGAGTCGGACAGCGCGTTGGCCACAATCACCGACTTTTCGTCCGGCGTGAGGTACAGATGATGCGGCTGCTTGCCGGTGGCGATGCGCCGGGTTTCTGTCCAACTCGTCATGTCGATCACGCTGACGCTGTCATCAAGGGAATTTAAAACAAACAAGGGCGGCGAGGCCGCGACGGCCACTGCATTACCGGCCAGGGCGACCAGCAAAAGAGGCAGGATGACAGCGGAGAAAAAGCGGGAAGCAAAATTCACAAAAAAACCTCGTCGGATCAGCTCACCAGTGTAGCGGTCGGGGTCGGCCTCAAGGTTACAAGAAGCGTCTGCGCCTGACCGCGATCGAAATCAGGCGATCTTCGCAGCGGGCGCCGAAATAAGCGCGAGATCCGCTGCCGTCAGCCAGCGCCATTGACCCGCCGCAAGATCGGCCGGAAGCGCGAGGCCGCCAATGCTGGCGCGGTGCAGCATCTCGACCCGGTTGCCGGCCGCCGCGATCATGCGCTTGACCTGGTGGTACTTGCCTTCAGTGAGGGTCAGGCTCAGCTGCAAGTCACCCTTGACCACGCAGGCCGCTGCCCGCACCGGTTTGGGGTCGTCGTCCAGCACCACGCCGGCCAGCAGCTTCTGCACCTGTTTATCGCCCACCGCGTGCTTGCAGGTGACTTCGTAAACCTTGGGCACGTGGTGCCGCGGCGAACTCATCCGGTGGATGAACTTGCCGTCATCCGACAACAGCAGCAAGCCGGTGGTGTCCTGGTCAAGCCGCCCGACAGCCTGCACGCCTGCGGCGGCGCCTCCGCCACGCTGGCGAACGGGCGCTGGAAGCAAGGTGTAAATGCTGGGATAGGTGCTGGGCTTTTGCGAGCATTCGTAGCCGGCGGGCTTGTGCAGCATGAGATAGGCATTCTCATGAAACTCCCAATCCACGCCTTGCACCTGGAAAGCAAGCCCGTCAGCCTCAAACGGCGTGCTGGCATCAGCGACCACCCTGCCATCCACGCTGACCAGCCCCTGCTGGATCATGCCCGCGCAGACCCGGCGCGTGCCAAAACCTTGTGAAAACAATATCTCTTGAAGTTGCATGCGTGCCATAGCGCTATTGTCGCCGGCCGAGGCTTGCGCTTGAAATAGACCAATGCTATTGCACGTGCTGTCACCAGTGCTATGGCAAACAGTGCGGAGCGGGGCGCGAGGGCGCGTGGGCCAGCGCGGGGGACCGGACCGCACGGGCGCAGACTCAAACGCTGCGCAGCGCGATGACTCAAGAAATCGGGAAAACAGGTCCTTGACCGACCGGGGCTCGACATGCGTCTGAATCAGCGCCCCGGCGCAAAGCCCTGAGCAGATCGCAGCCAATGCCGGGATTAATTTTTTGGGAAGTGCTCGCCTGCTGTTTCTTGTAGCTCAGGCGTTACGGATCGCCATCTGGGCAGCCAGATAGCCATGAAACCACTCCGCATGAACCGGCTTTTGCACCAAGGCTGTGTGCGGAGGCAAATTCTGACTCTTGTCGATTTCTGACGGATCGGACGCGGTCAGACCGACCAAGGACAGCGAGTTGGTGAGGTGATTGGCACGCACGGTACGGAGCAATTCACAGCCGTCGACGCTGGGCATGCTGAGGTCCGCAATCAAGATGTCCGGCTGAATGGCCTTGAAGTTGATCAGCGCCTTCAGCGCCGAGGTGATCCACACGCACTCGACCGGAGTTCCTCCCTCAAGGCTCAAACCCTGAATCAGGTCGAAAGTTTCCCTGGTGCCGTCAACCAGCAAGACCTTGAGCGATGAATGAGGATCCTTGAGATCTTCGCCGGCCCGACCAAACCGCCGCTGGTAGTCCGCGATCGACTGCATGGAGATGCGCCGGTGCCCGCCCTCTGTCTTCCAGGCCTTGAGTTCGTTTTTCTCTACCAAGGCCTGAACCGTTCCCACCGAAAGCCCCAGTTTCTTGGCGGCGAAGGAGGTTCCACAAAATTCTGTTGTCATCATGGCTCAGGCAGCGGGCCTTGCCCGCCGTAGTTGAAGTAGGTCTTGCCCGCCAAGGCGGGCATCTGGTTGCGCAGCTGGGTCAACCGAGGGCGGGATGGCTGCATCCAGCCTGATGCCTCAGATCACCTGGCCCAGGGCCACGGCGGCCACGGCCGAGAACAGCGTGATGCCGAGGGCGGTGAAGGGGTTCTGCCCCTGGGCCACGGCGAAGGTGGTGATCACGCCGGCACCGAGGCAGGCCACGGCCAGCTGGGTGGTGATGGCGGGGCGGCTTTCCACGGGGCGCAGGGCGACTTGCGCTGCAGCATGGGAGCGGATTGCTGTTCCCCCAATCGCTCTCGGCGGGTTCGTTACCTGGAGTTGGCCTTCGTTACCTGGCGCAATGGCTGGAGGCGGGGCGGGCCCGGCCGCTGCTGGCCCACTGCTGCAGGGCTTCCAGCTGTTCGCGGGCGGTGCGGGAGAGGGGCACCAGCTGGGCGGCGGCACCGATCAGATCCGCTTCGCCAAACTCGCGCCGCTCGCCGAAGGCCTGGTGCATGGCCTCAATCACCACCTGTTCCAGTTCAGCCCCTGAAAACCCAGCCGTGCGGTCCACCACCACGTCGAGTGGCAGGTCATGGGCCGGTCGGCGCCGGCGTAGCTGCAGGTCGAGGATCGCGTGGCGCTCCTTGGCGTCCGGCAGATCCAGCAGGAAGATCTCATCGAAGCGGCCCTTGCGCAGCAGTTCCGGGGGGAGTTTGTCC
>CAJAOB010000218.1 GCA_903941205.1 uncultured Burkholderiales bacterium
CCTTCGAGGTCTTCATACGGACCGGTCGATTTTTTGGCCTCGCCAATGCCCCAGTTGGCGCTGGACTGGTTGACCGTGCTGCGCACGTACTGGTAGCCGGCGCAGGTGTTGTAGATGCGAATACCGTCGCGGCTCTTGCCGCCCAGCGCGGTATGCACCGGCATGTTGGCGGCCTTGCCAAAAATATCCCATAGCGCGATGTCGATGGCCGAGTTGCCGCGCGTCTCGGCGCCGGACCCGCGCCAGCCCAGGTAACCCGTGATGTCGCGGTTGCGCGACTCGATGGCCAGCGGGTCCGTGCCCAGCAGTTTGGGGCCAGCCCACTCGTGAATATAGGCTTCGACAGCGGCTGCGCCCATGAAGGTTTCACCCAGGCCCGTCAAGCCTTCGTCGGTATGAATACGCACCCAGATGATGTTGGGAAACTCGCCCAGGCGAATGGTTTCAACGTTGGTAATTTTCACGGCACAGCCCCGCCCTGTTGGCTAATTCAAGTGATCAATGAAAGGATGAAAAAAAGCCGCCGGGTTGCCCCTGACGGCTTGGCTTGCAGCCGGACGCGGACACGCTGCGCCCGGCCGCCGGGCAGCTTAGCCGCCGCGGGCCTTTTTCAAGCCGTCGAGAACGACCGTCACGGCTTCGGCGCCAATGGTCGGCACGTTCTTGTCGTAGACCGGACGGATCTTGGCGGAAATGCGCATCAATTCAGGACCCGAGATTTCATTGACCTGCATGCCCTTGGCCTTCAGGCTGGCGAGCGATTTCTCATTGAGCGCGCGGTTGGCGGCGCGCTGTACCTTTTGGCCTTCCATCGCAGCTTCACGCAGCACGGCCTGCTCTTGCGCACTCAGCTGGTCCCAGAGCTTCTTGCTGTACAGCACCAGGAAGGGCGTGTAAGCATGGCGGGTAACCGACAGGTACTTTTGCACTTCATTGAACTTGGAGGTTTCAATCGTGACGAAAGGATTTTCCTGGCCATCGATGGTCTTGGTTTCCAGCGCGGTGAAGACTTCGCCAAAAGCCATGGGCACGGCATTGGTGCCCAGGGTCTTGAAGGTGTCGATGAAGATGTTGTTTTGCATCACGCGCACCTTGACGCCGTCAAAGTCTTCCACCTTGGTGACCGGACGCTTGCTGTTGGTCAGGTTGCGTAAACCGTTTTCCCAGTAGGCCAGGTTCACCAGGCCAGCTTCTTCGAGCTTCTTGTTGAAATACACGCCAGCCGGACCGTCAAGCACCGCGTCAGCTTCTTTTTCATTGGCAAACAAGAAAGGCAGGTCAAACGCACCCAGTTCCTTGACGATGCCCACCAGCGGCGAGCTGGAGGTGCAGACCATCTCTTGAGTACCGGCACGCAGCGCCTGCGTAGCTGGCAGGTCACCACCGGCAGAGCCGCCCCAGAAAGCATTGATCTTGAGCTTGCCGCCGGTCTTGGCTGCCAGCACTTCCTGCATTTTTTTGACGCCCACGCCCACCGGGTGGTCTTCGTTCACACCGTTGGTGAACTTGATGGTGCGGTCGGCAAATTGCGCAAAGCTGGAAGTGGCTACCAGCAAGGTGGCTGCGGCCAGGGCCGAAGCGAGGGTTCTACGTTTGAACATACAAGTCTCCTTTTATAAAAACACGAGGGAACGGGAACACAAAAAAATCAGCGCATCCACCATTGAAGCGGCACCAACACGATGGAGGGAAACAATACC
>CAJAOB010000219.1 GCA_903941205.1 uncultured Burkholderiales bacterium
ACGGGCCTACTCGGCATCACCCACGATCTCGACGGTGATCTTGCAGGTGAAGCCGTCGCTGAACTTCACAGACCGCTCAACCATTTTGGTCTCGCCACCCGCCGACAGGTCAGCGCACAGGCACAGCAGCACGTCGTTGGTCACGTCCTTGATCGGCCTGATGGGCTCAAGGTGTTTCTCGTGCGTCAGCCAGATGGTGCCGTCATCCGCCTTGGCGCGTATATGGAAGTGCTTAGGGTTGAGGACGACTTTCATCGGTCGGCTCCTTCTCGTAGCCCGCCACGCCCCACATCGTTTTGGCTTCGTCGTAGGGGCGAGGGTCGCGGTATTTGTGGATTTTGCATACCTGCTGCGGTAGCAGGATCGAGGGATTGGCTTTGGGCAGCTTCTCTACACAGACGGGGCAATCAACCCCGTATAGGTCGCGCGCCGTCCGTTTTGCATTGCGCAATTCGCGGCACTGATCGCCGTAGTCACCCATTGCCCGGCTCCTTCACATCGTTCGCGCGTTGTTGCAGCCAGTCGGCAAACCACTGTGACTTTTTGCTCATGTTTTTTCGCGCGTCTGCCGCAGCCAGTTCGAGCGTGGCGACCATTGCAGCGCGGGCATCTTCAAGCCGAGCCTCGTCAAGATTTATTAACGCTGCCACTTTGTCCGCGTCGTGGCAGCCGCGCTTAGCAAACCATGCGCGCTCAATCGCCAGCGCCACCCGTTCCACATCATCCTTCACCATCGCTTCGGGCGGTTTTGCGGGGGTGATGGTGTAACCGAAATATTGCGCGATGCCGTCCATTTGCTGCTCGGTCAAGCCGCCGCCAGCAAGGTCGTTCATCTGCTGATATGTGATCGTGGTCATTGGTCAGCCTCCTTCATCCACACATAAGTAAGAAGCGCGCCCCAGATCATGCCGATGACGAACATCACGCGGCTCCTTTCGCGGCGGCGATGGCTGCGCCCTTCTTGGCGGCTTTGCGCTTGAATATCTGGACATGGTTCCACGTCGGCGACTGCCACTCGCGGGTGTGCTGCATCGTCTCCGCGTCGTACCATGCCCGCACGACCATATCGCGGACTGCGTACCGCTTGAGCGCGGCGATAGCGCTGTCCAGCAAGGCGGCCAGCCGGTAGGCCATGATGCAGGCTGCCAGCGCGAGAAATAGGCAGGCGGCAAAGCCCGCGCCTATCGCCAGCGTGCCAAGGAAGAGGTCAAACGGGGTCATCGGCCTGCTCCTTTCGCTGCGGCGATGGCTAACTTGAGATTGAGCAGCGCCGCCCTGCCGTTTCCATCAAAACCTGCCGGGCTTTCCTGCAAATTAACAAAATCCGGCATGACAGCGCACCACATCGGGCGGCCCTGCCCGGTATAGCCGTCTTGATAAATGCGCGGTTCGTCGGCTTTCGGGCCGCCGTGCATCGGGCAGCATGGCCCATGGCAATAAGCAGGACGGTCGAACAAATATCGCCCGTCACGCGCTGCCAGAACTTCACGGGGGTATTGCTCACCGTAAGCCGGCTTGTCGCAAAAACCAGCGGGGCCGCCGCCCATCCACATTGGAACGCGGCAAGTTGATGCGGTCACTTGTCGGCTCCTTTCGCTGCGGCGATGGCTGCGCGGGCGGCAAACAACAGCGGCGCGGGATAGTTGACGCGGCCACTGAACGTCACCGGCTTGCTGCCGTCGCCAACGCGGGATTGCGCCACGATTGCCTCCAACGCCTTCAGCGGCCCAGCAGCGTGGGATTGGCCAGCGCGGAAGGC
>CAJAOB010000220.1 GCA_903941205.1 uncultured Burkholderiales bacterium
AGGTCACGTGAGAGCGGTAGCGCGCCATTTCAGCTGCGGAATGGCTGGCGCGGAAGGCGCTTGGCGACTTGCCGAAATGCGTCTGGAACGTACGTGCAAACACGGTAGGAGAGCTGAAACCACTCATCACGGAAATGACGCTTATGGAACTGTGGCCGTAAAACAGCATCTCTCGCGCCTGTTCCAGCCGCACCCGCAAGTAATAATGCGCGATGGAGGATTGGGTGCGTTGCCGGAACAGGCGCTCCAGATTGCGGCGCGGCATACTGACCTGTGCAGCAAGCTCAGTCACGGAAAGCGGAGTTTCAATGTTCACTTCCATCACAGTGATAACGGCCTTCACCGCATCGCGCACGCCGCCATCAGCACCGCGCAGTTGCGCACGTTGCGGGTCCTCCGCCGTGCCGCGTTTGACGTAAACAAAGCCGTTGGCGATCTGCCGGGCCAGCATCAGGCCATGCTCGCGTTCGACAGTATCGAGGATCATGTCAAGCACCGCCATGCCGCCAGCGCAGGTGATGCAGGGCGGATCAATGACGAAACGCTGCTCGACAAGCTGCACATCGGGATACCGCTCTTCAAACAGCGGCATTGCCTCCCAGTGACACGTTGCGCGGCGGCCCTTTAGAATACCAGCCTCGGCCAGCGCGAAAGCACCGGTATCGACGCCGCCCAGAATAGCGCCATGCGCCTTCAGCCGCTGTATCCAGGAAACTAGCCGACGGGACAGGAAGGACACCGGGTCGTTGCCGGAAAAAACCAGCACAAGGTCGTAGGGGAAGTCCGAATAAATGCTGGCATCGGCGTTCAGCGTCATGCCCGCACCGGACTCCACGGGGCCGCCGTCTTCAGAGATGAAGTGCCAGTTGAACAGCCGCTTGCCCGCTGTCTGGTTGGCGACGCGCAACACCTCTATCAGCGGCACCAGCGCATACAGCGCAAACTGCGGGGCAAGAAATATGCCAACCTCCTGAAAGCCGCGCGATGCCTGCAATTTTTGCCCTTTCGGTGATTCGAAACGAATTACCGCAAAGACTCGAAACGAATTACCGCAAAAAGTCCAGCTTTTGTCGCGAACTGCAAGCATCGTGACCGATTTCCTGCATAAGCTTCCATCAGCGAGCACGGGGTTCAGCCGATCAGGGCCACAAACCCAACCACTGCCACCCTCCGCGAGATCGCTTGTTAGCCTTGAACATACGTCCCATGGAGTGACAGGCGGCGTAGACCGCCGCATGGGTGTGCGTTCTATCGGCAAGCCCAATTCGGTTACCCGCCTGAAAAGATGGGAGCCGCCAACAGTGAGGAACGCAAGATGACACGTCAGAATGCTACGCCCCTTAATCGAAGGAAGTTTCTCAAGCAGTCCGGGGCCGCCGCTGGCGCGGTGCTGGCCACGCCACTGCTTGGGTCGCACGTTTTCGCCTACAGCAAGCCCATCGAACTTGTGCACTGGAGCTGGCTTGCCGCTTCGGACGGTGAAGTCTGGGGCCAGATGATCCAGAACTTCAACGATGCCCACAAAGACAAGAACATTCAGATCCGCATGGAGCTGGTGCCCGAGGAACAATACACCACCAAGGTTCTGACCGCTGTCGCAACCGGTCAGGCGCCCGACTTCGGCTGGGGGACGGCTGGCAAGGAGGCGCAACTCGCCAAGGATCAAGTCATAGTCCCGCTGGATGATCTGATTGCGAAAAGCGGCCTCGATCTGGCTGACTTCTCTGCGGCATCGGTGCAAGCGGCGCGGTATCCCAACTACGGCAACCAGATGTACATGGTGCCGATGGACCTGATGAGCCTGCAACCGCTGGTTAACCTCGACCATGTGACCGAGGCTGGGCTGGATGCGACAAAGATGCCCACGGACGAAGCCTCGCTGATGGAATGGGCCAACGCCATGACCAAGCGCGACGGCGACAAGGTCACGCGGTCTGGCATCATGATGACCGGCTCTGGCGTGCAGCCGACCGTGACCTGGGGCATAGTGGCCGAACAGATGGGCTTCCTGCGGGCCAGCGCCGACCTCAAGACTGCCGCTGTAAACCCGGAACTGGGCATCAAGGCGATGGAATGGGTGCTCGGCCTCTTCGACACCGCCAAGGTCAGCACCCGCGACGTGACCGACCGCTACAAGGCGTTTGGCGTGGGGCAGGGGTCGATCTTCTGGACCGGACCGTGGACGCTTAGCGGCTACATGAAGCAGAACCTGAACTTCGGTTCATTCGATATGCCAAACATCGGCGGCACCAAGAAGACCTACTTCGAGATGGGCGGGCTGGAGCTTTACACCCAGACCGACACCGCGCGGTATGAAGCGACGATGGAGGCGATCAAGTGGCTGTCCGACAACAGCTATTTGTGGACAACCGTGGGTCGCGGTGCAGCTCCGCGCAAGTCGATCCTGGCGCAACCGGACTACAAGACCGCGGGTATTCCGTGGGACAAGCGCGGCGCTTTCATCGACGGCATGGACTTCGCCACGATCTACGAAGTGCCCGTGCTGGATGGTCCCGAGTTCACGATCTACTCGGGCGGCAACTTCCTTGCCACCACGCTGGAGGGCGTTTGGGCCGGCAAGACCAAACCGGCGGAAGCGATGGCCAGCCTGCAGGAGCGCTGGCAGGCGGCGCTTGACAAGGGCTGATGAGC
>CAJAOB010000221.1 GCA_903941205.1 uncultured Burkholderiales bacterium
ATCGGTATAAAACTCGCCGGCAATGTCCACGGCCGTGCGCACTAACGACCCTGTGGCGATGAAGGCGATACCGCTCATTCGTCCCGGCTTGACTGACAACAAGTCGCCCGACATGACGCGCAAGTCATTTGCGTGCACATCTCCTCGGTCTGCCTTGCCCATGCGCAAATACACGGGCGACTTAACCTGGTAGGCGAGTTCCATGCAAGCCCTTACCTCAAAACGGTCGGCGGGCGAATAGACCGACAAGTTGGGAATCGCCCGTGTGCAGGCTATGTCTTCAGTTGATTGGTGGCTGGTGCCCAAGTGACTGTAGACAAAACCGGCGCCATCACCAATCAGCACCACGGGGAGTTTGTCATGGGCGATGTCAAGCTTGATTTGCTCGACTACACGCACTGGTATGAAAGCACTTAAACCATATACGAAAGGTCTGAAGCCCACCCGTGCCAGGCCAGCGGCCATACTCACCATGTTTTGCTCTGCGATGCCAGCGTTGATGTACTGGGTGGGGCACTCGCGGCGAAAGTCGTCAAACAAGGCGTAGCCGTGGTCCCCGGTCAGCAGCAGCACGCTGGGGTCAGCCTTGGCCAATCGAACCAGCGTGTTAGAAAAAGCGGCTCTCATGCGGCATCCCCGACAACTGCAGCCAAGGCCTGGATGTAACTATCTGGATCTAACCGCGTGTAGTGCCACCTGTTATTGTTTTCCATAAAAGGCACTCCTTTGCCTTTGACGGTCTTGGCGATGAGTGCCTTCGGTGCTGTCGAGGTGCTGGCCCAGAGCTGGCCGATGGCGCGATCTATGGCGGCCTCATCGTGGCCGTCAACCGCAAGAGCTTCGAATCCAAAACTTTCGAACTTACCCCGAATCGATCCTAAGTCGAGAACGTCTTGGGTACGACCCATGGCCTGAAAGCCGTTTTCGTCCACGATCACCATGAAGTTTTTGAGCTCATGGTGGGCGGCAAACAAAGCGCCTTCCCAGATGGGGCCTTCATTGATTTCGCCGTCACCAACAAGGGCATATGTTTTTTGATCTGTGCCGTGCAACTTGGCGCCCATTGCCATGCCGACGCCGACCGAGAATCCGTGCCCCAGCGAGCCGGAGGTCACCTCTAGGCCGGGTATGCGTGAGTCTGACAGGCCGTTGAGGTCGCTGCCGTCGGCATAGTAGCCAGAGAAAGCTTCGTCCTTGAGCCAACCTAGCTCCCGCATGCAGGCGTACTGCGCCATGACCCCGTGTCCTTTGCTGAGCACGAAGTAATCACGGCCAGCAGCCGACGGGTCGTTGCCGGGGTAGCGCAGATGGCTGCGGTACAACACTGCCAGCAACTCAATGATCGAGAAGGCACAGGCTATGTGTACGGTAGAACCCGCATAGGCCATGTCCAGCACGGTTTTGCGTAGTACCTGGGCGTTGAAGGGTGGGGTTGGGGCGCTCATCTTCGCTTGCCTTAGAAATTCACGCCCAAATAGCTTTCAATTTTCTGCGCCGCAAATTCCAACATCTCATGGCTCAGGGCGGGTTGCACACCAATCCAGAAGGTGTTGTTCATGACGTTGTCGGTATTGGTCAAATCACCGCTGATGCGGTAGTTGGCGCCAATCATGTAGGGCTGGCAGGTGAGGTTGCCGGCAAACAACAGGCGGGTACCAACCTTGTTCTGGTCCAGGTAGGTCAGCAAGTCCAGCCGGGTGACTGGGCAGTTTTCTTTCAGGGTGATCGGAAAACCAAACCACGAAGGGTCAGAGTGCTCGGTGGGCTCGGGTAGGTGCAGGAACTCTTCGCAGTGTTTAAGGCGCGCTTTCAGGTAGGCGAAGTTGTCTTTACGGGCTTTTATGAAGGCAGGCGCTTTATCCAACTGGGCCAGGCCACAAGCCGCTTGCATGTCAGTAATCTTAAGGTTGTACCCCAAGTGACTGTAGGTGTATTTATGGTCGTAGCCTTCAGGCAAGTTACCCAGCTTTTGACAAAAGCGTCTGCCGCAGGTGTTGTCTTTGCCGGGCTGGCAATAACAATCCCGGCCCCAGTCCCGAAAGCTTTCCGCAATGGTTTTGAGCGCATCGTTGTTGGTGAACACGGCACCTCCCTCGCCCATAGTGATGTGATGCGCAGGGTAAAAGCTAAGGGTGGCAATATCTCCAAAGGTGCCGACCATTTGGCCTCTGTAGGTGGTGCCTAGGGCGTCGCAACAGTCTTCAACCAACCACAGCTTGTATTTACTGCACAGTGCTGTGACAACGTCCAGATTGAACGGGTTGCCTAGGCTGTGCGCGAGCATGATCGCCTTGGTTTTCGGGCTGATAGCGGCTTCGATCTTGCTGGCGTCAATGTTGTGGGTCAATCGGTCAACATCCACAAAGACAGGGATTGCGCCAAATTGAATGATGGGGTTGACCGTGGTTGGGAAACCTGCCGCAACACCAATGACTTCGTCACCTTTTTGAATTGCGCGTTCGCCCAACTTGGGTGATGTGAGCGTGCTGAACGCCACCAGGTTGGCCGATGAGCCGGAGTTGACGGTAATCAAGTGCTTGATGCCAATGAAGGCGGCCAGCTTTTTCTCGAACTCGGCGTTGAAGCGGCCGGTGGTGAGCCAACCGTCGAGGCTGGCATCGACCATGTTTTTGAGCTCTTGGGCGCCAATGACTTTGCCCGAAGGCGGCACGGCGGTTTGGCCGGGCAGAAAGGTCTGTGGCGCATAAACCGCATCTGCATATTCTTGCACCAGCACGGCGATTTCGCGTCGGATTGCGTCCGGGTGTCTGGCGGTAAATTCAATGGGGGCGGATGTCATGTTGATGTTGAGTGAATAGCTGCGGTGTATTGATGGATTTGGGCTAGGCACAACTGGTGCATGTCCTCACGCGTCAACCAGGCGCTGTGCCAGTTGCTGATATGTTCGAGTGCGGTGGCCAACTCCCAGCGCGGTTGCCAGCCGAGTCGCTCCTTCGCTTTGGAAATGTCGAGTTTGAGGTAATTGGCCTCGTGGGGATGCATGCCACTGTCTTGCTGCCATCGGGCACCGTGGCCCCAAACTTTGACCATGTGCTCCACGATCCATTGAACTGGCCGAGCATCCTCGTCCTTGGGACCGAAGTTCCAACCCTCGGCATAGACCTGGCCCTGGGTGTAAAGCTGCTCGGCAAGGATCAGGTAACCCGACAAGGGTTCGAGCACATGTTGCCAAGGTCGGGTGGCGTGCGGATTGCGGATGCGTACCGGCTGGTTCTGCTCGAAAGCGCGCAGTATGTCGGGCACCAAGCGGTCTGGTGCCCAATCACCTCCGCCAATGACGTTACCGGCACGGGCGCTGGCTACCGCAACGCCACCGCTTTGCAAAAATGAGTTGCGGTACGC
This sequence comes from uncultured Burkholderiales bacterium, assembly GCA_903941205.1. Classification (GTDB taxonomy): domain Bacteria; phylum Pseudomonadota; class Gammaproteobacteria; order Burkholderiales; family Burkholderiaceae_C; genus Polaromonas. The sequence continues at coordinate 3,364 of CAJAOB010000221.1, forward strand.
GTTGGTAACCAATTCGGCGCAGCCTTTGCTATTGCTGTAGGGGTCGTGTCCGCCCATGGGTTCGTTTTCTCTGTAACCCCAAGCCCATTCTTTGTTTTCGTAGCATTTGTCAGTAGTGACCACCACGATAGCTTTGACGCTGGAGGTGCTGCGAGCTGCCTCCAACACATGCACGGTTCCCATGACGTTGGTAGCGTATGTTTCGACTGGCTCTGCATAGGACAGTCGCACCAGGGGTTGTGCGGCCATGTGGATAACGATGTCGGGTTGCGCTATGTGCATCACCTTTTGTACGGTTGCCAAGTCTCGGATGTCGCCGATGGTGTGGCCGGCCATGCCGGGCAACACTTGGGCTACCGTAAAAAGGTTGGGAATGGAGGGGGGCTCTAGCGCCAAGCCGTATACCTGTGCGCCAAGGCTTTGCAGCCATATGCTCAGCCAACTGCCTTTAAATCCTGTGTGGCCAGTTAAGAAGACACGTTTACGCTTCCAGAATTCTAGGTTTGCTGTCATTTAGTCCCACTTCTTCCAGGGGGCTTTGCCACTGGCCCATAGATTTTCGAGGGTCATTTTGTCGTGCAACGTGTCCATGGGTTGCCAAAAACCGTGGTGTTGATAGGCCATCAAATTGCCCTCCGCGGCAAGTTGCATCAGGGGCTCCTGTTCCCAGACAGTGCTATCGTCTTTCAGGAGACTCAGAACCTTGGGTGAAAGTACAAAAAAGCCTCCATTGATAAACGCGCCGTCACCCTTGGGTTTCTCTTTGAAGCTCATAACCTGGTTTTTTTGTATACGGAGTGCTCCAAATCGACCGGGTGGATAGGTTGCGGTAAGTGTGGCATCTTTACCATGGCTGCGGTGGAAGGCAATAGTGGCAGTTATATCCACATCGCCTACGCCATCACCATAGGTAAAGCAAAAAGCTTCTTCATCTTTGACGTAGTCGGCCACGCGGCGCAAGCGGCCTCCGGTCATGGAGTTGTCTCCAGTGTCAGCAATTGTCACCGTCCAGGGTTCCGCGCGCTTTTGGTGAACCTCCATGCGATTCGATTGCATGTCAAAGGTAACATCTGACATGTGCAAAAAGTAGTTGGCGAAATACTCTTTGATCAGGTAACCCTTGTAGCCGCAGCAGATGACAAAATCATTGATGCCGTGGTGAGAGTACATTTTGAGGATGTGCCACAAGATCGGGCGACCGCCGATTTCAACCAAGGGTTTGGGGCGGGTGGCGGTTTCTTCGCTAAGTCGTGTGCCGAGGCCTCCGGACAGAATAACTGCTTTCATTGTTGTGTTGCTCCTCGGCATTGCATGGGATGATTTGTATGGATCGATACCAAATGTCCCCCTTGGTAAGGCAATCTGTAGTGGACCCCAAAGTCAGGACAGACTTGCTGTCAGTTTAAGTTGCACTCAATTTCTCGCAGCTGGACGGCGCTGCCCCGGTTTTTGAAATTGGTATTGCTGGCTCATTTTGAATCCTGACTTCCCCGGCCGCAGTCCTCCTTGAGCGCGGCGCAGCTGGGACTTTCTTGTGTACGGTATTTGTGTACGAACACCGCATCGACGCCGCTTGACGTCTTGTGACCCTCTTGCGGTGTTTGATTGTCCAATGATTGTTGCGGGCGCACGGTGTTGTAGAGGGGAAAATATTTCGTCAGGCCCACCAGCAACTCGCCCATCGTGGTGTAGCCGTTGAGGTAGACGTCTTTGTGTTTGACGCTCCGCCAAAGCCGCCCAACGAAGATGTTGTCGATGGCCCGGCCGCTGCCGTCCATGCTGATGGCGATCTCCTCGCGATTGAGCTCACGCGGTTTTCACGTTTGAGGTGGCGATAAGAATTTGTGAGCTTGGGCATCTGATGACCGTAGAACAGGGTCGCCCACGATGGAAGTGAATCAGCAATGAGCCTTTCAATGTCGGCGTTTGTCAACAGGCGGTATTCGAAATCCGGGTGCATTTCCTGCCAACTGCGCTGCCAAGATCGGTAGGCGTCTGAGATTGTATGGGTACTCCAGAGCTGGTGGATGATTTTAGAAATCATGGTTTTAGTGTTCTGCCGGCACCTGCCAAATGCCCCGTGCCGGATACCCTATTTTTATGGGCGCCGCGAAGAGACTGAATATTGAAGTCACCAGATCATGCCTTGCGCGGGATTCGTAAATACTTGTGAACAAGCCTGATGCGAGCTTCCATCATGGCTCCCACCCTTTGCGGACCAAGCGTCTCCAGCACGGCTTTCCTGCCCTTCTCGCCGATTTGCGCTGCAAGGGTTGGATTATTTGCAAGCGACAGTATGTGTGTGGCTGCGTTTTCGAGCACGGGCTCTGCCCACTGAGTCCCTCGCTTGTAGTAGCCCTCGTCGTTCAGTAGTTGTGTCGGCTTGTAGTCCACGAGCAAGGAGTTTTCTCTGGTCATGAAATCTAGATTTCCGGAGTAGCCGGTTCCGATTACAGGAATACCCTGCGCCATCGCTTCGGCCAGGGTTAGGCCAAAGCCTTCAGATCGATGAAGTGACACGTAGGCTCTGGCCCCGGAAATCAACCCGTAGAGGTCCTCCGTAGATAAAAGCCCCCGCAATATCAGGATATCTGGGCGATCTCCTGCTGCACCGGAAATTTGATTGACCTGCGAGGCGGAGATATTCTTTACTTTTATGATCAAGGTGAAATTATTGCTTGGCTTTGGAAAGGCCATCAACCACGCCCGAACAAGTCCAAGTGGATTTTTTCTGCTGAATCCGCTCAATCCATCAAAGATCGAGAGGAAATAGCAGCCCTGACGCCCCAGCCGCCTCAGGAAATCTGTGTCCTTGATCGCTCGGGGCTTGATTGGATGCGGTATACAAATCACGGGACAAGGTACGAAATGCGCAACCGCTCTGGCGACAAAATGACTCGGAACCCAAATCTCGGCAACTCGGCCAAATAGGCGCTCCCATGATGCCGGTATCCCGCTTTCGGCCTCCCAAGCCCAGTAGCCAATGAAGGGGTACCGCTCTCGAATCAGCGCTGCGACGCGCCCAGTATTGGTACGCGCACAATCAAGTAAATGGTCCGGGTTGGTGTGGATCAATTGAACCGTGCCGTCGAGCCCGGTTGCGGCGAGTCGCTCAGGGGCTCCGAAACTCTCGGTGGATTCTTTATCAGTGGATATATGACCAGAATGGGGTGTCGCGGTCAAGCCCTGGGCCAGTTCAAAGGGCTCCACATGCAGCCCGGTGGTCGCAAGCGCTTCCAAAGTCCGACTTGCGGCAACACCGAGGCCCGTTGCGTGAGTGAAGTCGCCGTGAACTTGAACGGTCACCATGCAGGTCTTTCTACTTTTGAGTCAGCATCATGCGCGCGGTAGATCGCACTGAGGAGGTAAAGCAGCCGATCGTATACCACCCTCCCTGGATTGCACCGATGAGATCCATTGCTTTGATGTTTTCTCTCCCTGCAAGGTAAAGATTTACCAAACTGGCGTGCAAAGCGAGGTCCGTGCCCTTTCGATCATCAACCGTCGTTGGGAGATTGTCGCCACCCCAATCCCTGGGAATGGTTCTATCGCCCCATGGAGCTTGAGCTTCCTAAGTTGGTTTTGCATGGAAGGACTTTGATCTTCACATCGGATGAAATTGATAAATTGGCCGGTGCCTTACATCATGGTGGATTGGGATGAATTTCTACCCCAATGGGGCTATGTCCAATAAGCGGCTATGCCAAATGGCAGGGCGCTTGAAGCGCTTGTATTTCAGATTTGAGACCGCCCTGGATATTATGAGGAAGACCCTCGTACCGATTCGGAAACTTCCAGGGGTCATGTCCAATACCCAGTCTTGGAACCGGACGTGAGCAAACTTGTTCCGCCTATTGAAATGCGAACGTCGATTACGGCAGCAGGAGGGCGCAACATGAACCTGCCCCTGCTTGAAATACTTTTCAGCCTTTAAGCTTTAACAATACTGCATCGGGCGCATGCCTAAACAACACTATGCGCAGCTCATCTGTCACCAGCAAGCTCAAAGCATGAGGTGTTGCCCTTCACTTTTGAATCCATGCTCCAAAGAGGCTTGGATATTGAGGAAACAGCCTGTGTCTTTACTTCTGGCTTGCAACCATATATCAGGCAACCCCGTACTTTAGCAAAAAAGAACGGGCCTGTTCATTCCATGGGGCTAGCTGTTGCGAGAAAGTTCCCTCGAAATTCCTTGCCAAATTAAGGTAGTTTTGAGTCGCAGCGACAGCCGCATTCGGCTGCAGTAAACCAGCCCGATCGGCACCAAGGATTAGCCGGAACCAGTCTGATACTGCGTGATGAAAGTTAGGATTAGCCGCAGCATTGGACCCCCCACCACTGTGTAATCTAAACGCCGAAAGCGCGTATGGAATGTAGACCATATTGGCGTTTTGCAGGATTGTCAGGTACAGCGGTACATCAATCAGGCCAACGCTAAAGTCATTACCATAGACCTGAAAAATGCTCTCCGGACTTGCCACGTCAACGATCTTGCGGCGAAACAAAATTGTAGAGAACTCTCCAATGAAATTGTCCTGCTTTGTCAGAATACGCTGAATCACCTTGCGGCCCTGCATGAGGCTTGTGGATGTGATCCCAAGCTCGCGCACTTCCTGGTAGCAAAGGCTGTTGTCGTTGATCAAATGGCGGGTCGATGTGATCAGGCCAACACTTTCGCGCGTAGGTGCATCAAACTTGTCCAGCCAGCCGATCATCGAATCGATGCAGTGAGGGTAGATCAGGTCGTCGTCAAACAGGTACTTTATGAACTCGCCCCGTGCCAGCGTCAGCGGCTGTGCAATATTACTGGCCGGCTTGCCATTAGTGTTCTTGCGGTATTGCACTTGCGAGTACTGCGCGCAAAGCGCGGCAATATCCTCGCCGCCGCTGTTGTCACTGACGATGATCTCGGTATTTGTATAGGTCTGGGACAATGCGCACAATAGAGCTGTGCGAAAGTGACTGGGCCGGTGCGTAGGGATAACGATGCTGACCAAGGGCTTTTGCATTGCGGCTCCCATTAGGTGATTTTGTAGAAACGGTGTAACTGCTTGGCAAACTCACTCTCTGGTGATGGCCAACTCTCGCGGCAATGGGCAATTTGCTGATTCATTGCTCGGATCTGGGCATCGACCGGCGCCGGGTTGCATTCCACGCGGATGCAAGCCATTTGACCAACATTAAATTCGAAAATCAATTGTGTGCGCCATACCCAAAACGAAAATCAGTTGCATCAGTCACCGTAGACAGCCGAAGCACGATTGACCTTGCCCCTGGAATCCGTATCCCATAACCGAGGTCATGAGTTGGCTTGCTTGGGCTGATTAGCGAGCCAGTTTTGCTCGAACCGCACCGGGCTGACGTAGGCCAGTGTCGAATGCAGTCGAGTTCGGTTATACCAAAGCAGCCAGGCAATCGTTTCATCCTTGGCCTCCCGCCGAGTCTTGAACTTCTGCCCATACAACCGTTCTACCTTCAGTGATCCAAACAGCGTCTCGCCGCAGGCGTTGTCCCAACAGTTGCCGCGTCGGCTCATGGAACTGCTAATGCCGTATTCCTTGAGCACTTCCCGGAAGTCCTTGCTGGCGTACTGACTGCCGCGGTCACTATGGAACATCAGGCCCGCCTGCTTGCCCGGATGCCGTTTGAACCATGCCATGCGCAATGCGTCGATGACGATGTCGCGCGTCATGTCCTCTCGTAACGACCAGCCCACCACCTGGCGGCTGAACAGGTCAATCACCACGGCCAGAAACAGCCAGCCTTCGTGCGTGGCGATGTACGTGATATGCCGTGTTCACCACAGTAAAAGTGAAACCTTTTGGGGTTCCGAAAACAGGTGTTTAGGACACTTTCAGGACACGAAAAAGAAAAAAGCACCTAGAGTTTCCTCTAAGTGCTTGATTTCATTGGGAATTTTTGGTGGGCGGTGCAAGTTTCGAACTTGCGACCCCTGCAGTGTGAATGCAGTGCTCTACCCCTGAGCTAACCGCCCCAGCCTCTCGAAAAGCCCTCCATTATATGGTCTTTTTGGACCATCTCAGCCGTCAGAGTTGCGCCGCACGCCAAATGGTCTTGCCCTTGCTGGCTTTGTCGATGGACATCAACATGTTTTCATGGGCCGCACTCTCCTGCTCATTGGCAACGAGAAGCGGTAACTGAAATGTACTCAGGTCAACGATCTCGACCACCTTGCCCAATTCAGGTTCCTCGCTGAGGTCCATCACCAGGCTGTTTTGGCCGCGCGTGAGGTTGATGTACACATCGGCCAACAGTTCCGCATCCAACAACGCGCCATGCAAGGTGCGCCCCGAATTGTCGACTTCAAGCCTGTCGCACAAGGCGTCAAGTGAATTCCGTTTACCGGGGAACAGTTCCTTGGCCATCATCAAGCTGTCCACCACACTTGCCACGCATTCCTTGAGGGGCGGCCGGCCAATCAGCGACAGCTCCTTATTCAGAAAGCTGACATCGAAAGGCGCGTTGTGGATGATGACCTCGGCGCCCTCCAGATAAGCCAGCAATTCATCAGCCACCGCACTGAACTTGGGCTTGTCCTTCAAGAATTCATTGCTGATCCCATGCACCTTCAGTGCATCTTCATGGCTGTCCCGCTCGGGGTTGATGTAGAAGTGACGATTATTGCCAGTGAGCTTGCGGGCGAGGAGTTCCACGCAACCAATTTCAATGATGCGGTCGCCGTTTTCAGCAGAAAGACCGGTCGTCTCGGTATCCAGAACAATTTGGCGCATGGCGGAAATTATCGCTCGGGCTGAAGCCCCTGGGCCGCATCGACGATCAGTGGTTTTCCTTGGCGTGGTTGATCGAGTACTTGGGGATCTCGACCGTCACATCGGACTGAGCCAGAAAAGCCTGGCAGCTCAATCTCGAATTTGGCTCGAGTCCCCAGGCGCGATCAAGCAAGTCTTCCTCGTTTTCGTCAGGCTCATTCAGTGAGCTGAAGCCCTGGCGAACGATCACATGGCAGGTGGTGCATGCACAACTCATGTCGCAGGCGTGCTCGATATTGATGTGGTTGTCGAGCAGGGCTTCGCAGATGGACGTGCCAGCGGGCGCGCTCACTTCAGCGCCTTGCGGGCAGTATTCAGGATGCGGCAGGATCTTGATGATGGGCATGCGTTGTCAGCTCTTTCAGTCGTTGGTCTGGCTCAGACCGCTTCAATGTTCTTTCCAGCCAGGGCTTTTTGAATGCCCCGGTTCATGCGCTGGGCGGCGAAACTCTCGGTCCCTTTGGCGAGCGCCTGGTTGGCGGCCTCGATGCTGGCGGCGTCCCCTTGCTCACGCGCATTGGCAACCGCCTGCATCAGCAGGTCGATTTGTGACATTTCGCCGGCGGCCAGCAAGTCAGCATCGGCGGCAAGCGCGCTTCGGGTTGCAAGCAACATGCGGTCCGCATCGACCCGGGCTTCGGCCAGCGCACGCGCTTGCATGTCTTGCTGAGCAGTCGAAAAGCTGTCCTGCAACATGCGGGCGATTTCCTCATCTGAAAGACCGTAAGACGGCTTCACGTCAATATGCGCCTCGACACCACTGCCCTGCTCTCTGGCGCTCACACTCAGCAAGCCGTCGGCATCCACCGTGAAGGTCACGCGGATTCGCGCAGCACCCGCGGACATGGGTGGAATGCCGCGCAGTTCAAAACGCGCCAGGCTGCGGCAATCGGCCACCAGATCGCGCTCGCCTTGAACCACGTGCAGGGCCAGCGCGGTCTGGCCGTCCTGGTAAGTGGTGAAGTCCTGCGCCATGGCGGTGGGAATCGTCTGGTTGCGCGGCACGATGCGCTCGACCAGACCACCCATGGTCTCTATGCCCAAAGACAGCGGAATCACGTCGAGCAGCAAGAGCTCGTCGCCGGTGTGATTGCCAGCCAGCTGGTTGGCCGAAATCGCGGCCCCCAAAGCGACCACCTCGTCAGGATTGAGATTGATCAAGGGCTCGCGACCAAAAAAGTCTGCCACCGCTTTTTTGATCTGCAGCATGCGGGTCGAGCCGCCTACCAGCACCACGCCCTGGATCTCGTCTTTGGAAAGTTTCGCATCACGCAAGGCCTTGCGCACCGCGGTCATGGTTTGCGCAGTCAGCGGGGCCGTGATCGCGTCGAATTCGGCTTGAGACAGCACCGTGTCTATGCGGCCCTTCGCCAGATCCAGCTCAAATGCAACGCTGTCTTGCTCGGTGAGCGCTTCCTTGGTGCTTCGGGCTTGTCGCAGCAGGGCGGCCTTGTCGGCGGCATTGTCCAGTTGCTTGATACCCGCCTGGGCAAGAGCCCAATCGGCCAAGGCGCGATCGTAATCATCACCCCCCAGCGCAGAGTTCCCCCCCGTGGCCACCACTTCAAACACGCCCTGGGTCAAGCGCAGAATTGAAATATCAAAGGTGCCGCCGCCGAGGTCGTAAACCGCAAAAACACCCTCGCTGTCGTTGTCGAGTCCGTAAGCGATGGCCGCAGCCGTGGGCTCGTTGATCAAGCGCAAGACATTCAGGCCTGCGAGTTGGGCTGCGTCTTTGGTGGCCTGGCGCTGAGCCTCGTCAAAGTAAGCAGGCACGGTGATGACGGCCCCATAAACCTCGTCGTCAAAGGTGTCTTCGGCGCGAAAGCGCAGCGTTGCGAGGATCTCAGCGCTGACTTCCACGGGACTTTTCTCACCAGCGGCCGTGCGCAAGGCCACCATGCCGGGCTTATCGACCAGCTCGTAAGGCAAGCGGCCAGGATCATCTATGTCATGCAGGCCGCGGCCCATCAGTCGCTTGACCGAAGCGATGGTGTTTTTCGGATCGTGCACCTGGGCGGCCAGCGCGTCAAAGCCGATTTGCCGCTTTTCGGCACTGACATAACGAACCACGCTGGGCAGGATCACACGGCCTTGCGCATCCGGCAGGCACTCGGCGACGCCGTTGCGCACGCTGGCTACCAGTGAATGGGTGGTTCCGAGATCGATGCCGACGGCGATACGCCGCTGGTGCGGGTCGGGCGCCTGTCCGGGTTCAGATATTTGAAGTAGAGCCATGTTTGTTTCTTTTTTATCAAGAGGCGAGCTGGTCGATACGGTTCTCGACTTCGGAGCCAAAACGCTGAATGAACATCAGGCTTCGAACTTCCCGGGCAGCTTTGACAAAGTCTTTATCAACATCTAGCGACTGCTCGATGAGCGCGAGTTGGGCGTTTTCGGCCGCAGTGGTTTCTTCGGCAATCTGTTCAAGCTGCGCCTGAGTGCTGGCATCTTCGAGTGCCTCACGCCATTGCATTTGCTGAACCAGAAATGCGGGCGGCATAGCCGTGTTGGTCTCGGCTCGGATGGCGGCGCCGTGCATCTCGCACAAGTAAGCAGCGCGCTGAAGCGGGTCTTTCAGACGCTGATAAGCCTCGTTGATGCGCACCGACCACTGCATTGCCAGTCGCTGCGCTGCGGCGCCTTGCGCTGCAAACTTGTCAGGATGCGCCTCACGCTGGAGTTCTTTCCAACGCGCATCAAGCAGTTCCCGCGGCTGCGCAAACTGCACGGGCAGCTGAAACAATTCAAAGTCGGTAGATTGCAGGTTCATATCAAGAAAAAGCCGCCAACACCTGGGGTGGAGGCGGCAGCCGGCTCAAGGCCTGCGCAGACTCAGACGCGAAAGCTCTCGCCGCATCCGCAGCGGTCACGCTCGTTGGGGTTGTTGAATTTGAAGCCCTCGTTCAGGCCTTCGCGCACGAAATCGAGTTGCGTTCCATCGATGTAAGCCATGCTTTTAGGGTCAACCAGAACCTTCACGCCGTTGTCCTCAAAGATCACATCTTCGGGAGCAATTTCGTCAGCGTATTCGAGCTTGTAGGCCAGGCCCGAACAACCCGTGGTCTTGACACCCAAGCGAACGCCCACGCCCTTGCCGCGCTTGGTCATGTAACGCGTCACATGGCGTGCGGCAGCATCAGTCAAAGTTACGGCCATCTTGGTAGCTCACAAAAAATTAATGGGCGTGCTTTTGCTTGTAGTCGTTGACGGCCGCCTTGATCGCATCCTCGGCCAGAATCGAGCAGTGGATCTTCACGGGCGGCAAAGCGAGTTCTTCGGCAATGGCGCTGTTCTTGATGCTCGCCGCCTCATCCAGGGTCTTGCCCTTGACCCACTCGGTCACCAGCGAGCTCGAGGCAATCGCGGAGCCGCAGCCGTAGGTCTTGAAACGCGCGTCTTCGATCACGCCCGTCAAGGGATTCACCTTGATCTGCAACTTCATGACGTCGCCACAGGCGGGCGCACCCACCATGCCGGTGCCCACATCTTC
>CAJAOB010000222.1 GCA_903941205.1 uncultured Burkholderiales bacterium
AAACTAAGTCAATCGGAGGTGGTTTAAGTACGCCAGAATAAATTTCAACTAGCCATGTGGCATGTTCGATGTGCTGACGAACTCCGACTAGCTGATCTTGCCAGAATTCAACACCTTGCTTTAATTCCTTTTGCTTGTCCTTATATTCAATTATTTCTCCTTTTAAGTTCACTAGGAGGGCGGCAGGCTGACCATCACCAGCCTTATAAGGTAGCGGGGTACGAATCGATGAACCCAAAAAGATGGTTAACGATATCATAGATAGCGGAATTAGTAATATTAATATCAATAGGTAGTATTTCTTGATGTATTTATTCATGTTTACCTTATTAAAATATGTGGGCGGGTCTGGCTACTCGGTTAGTTATACGGACTGCCTAAAAGATCCTCATTTGCCAGTAAGCAATGGGGTGAAAGACTAAGCCAATCAACGACAACCGCCTCAGCGACCAACGAACACCCCAGCATTGTTATCAGACTTGCCAGCCGCAACTTTCAGCTGCTCCAAAGCGAGCTGAATGTCCGTGGATCTAAGGTCAACCAACGAAACGGTCTCTGTCGACGCCCTGATTCTCAGTGCCTGACTCTCGAGACAACGCTCAAAGAGGTTCCTAACTTCGCGGCCGTTAGCGAAGTTGTCTTTCTTTAAAGTGGGCAACACTGACACAGCGGAGTTGGCCGCTTGCAGTGCATCTGCATCGAGTACAAGTTTGTAGCCTTTACAAAGAGAGAAAAAGATGGTCGCCAACTCATCGTTGCTGAAGTCATCAAAGTGCATGAATGCTTTAAATCGCGACTCAAGCCCCGGATTGCTTGAAACAAAATGCCGCATCAAATCAGGGTAGCCAGCGGCAATAACAACGAGCCTGTCCCTGTTGTCCTCCATCAACGTGAGGAGTGTCTCAATCGCTTCTTGTCCGAAATCGTCGTGGCTTTGCATGCTCGTTAAGGAATAGGCCTCATCAATGAACAGGACGCCGTCAAGGGCCCTCTTCACAACAGCGGTGACTTTTGGCGCTGTATGGCCGACCCACTCCCCTATGAGATCGGCTCTACCGACTTCAACCACGTGACCACGCTTCAACACCCCGAGTGAACGATAGATGTCACCGACGATGCGGGCGACCGTTGTCTTGCCAGTACCCGGATTGCCCGCAAACACCAAGTGCGCGGTCGTGGAATTCAGAGGTAGCCCTTCTTTGAGGCGCATCGCTCGAACCTCAGCTAGCGCCGTAATCGAATGAATTTCCGACTTCAGGCGACTCAAGCCTGTCAGCTTGTTAAGGTCCTTGAGCGCGCGTTCAAGACCAGCTTTGTTGACTTGTCCAGCGCCGACAAATCTGGATTTTCTTGAGGTTTTGCCAGTCGCTGCGCCACTTGTTCCGCGAGCAATTAGCTCAGCCTCAAGCACATTCAACTCGTCTTGAAGCTTAAAGGCACGGGCTTTCTCGTATTCTGCCCACACATTGAGACTGACCATTTTGGACTTGACAGCCGCCGGCATAGCTCCGAGCGCGTTACCCATCACTTCCAAGTGCTCACCCTCGCTCACCAACTTCTGAAGCTTGGCGACCGCAGCGCCGGTCCACTTTGGTTTGCGTACTCGTTGTATCGTTTCCCAATTCAGCGACAGCTGTAGTTTTTGGATGCCGACCAACCGCAACAGAAGCGGAATGAGCTCATAAACCAGCAAAAAGCTTGTGAGCGCAGTTGCTGTCCAGAGGAGTTGGTCATCACTCGCGGCAGCCTTTGAATCATGGCGAATGCTTATGACGGTTGCAAAACAAATCAGGCAAAAGTAGAGAAGGACACGTAACAACATTGAGTCAGTGTAGTACCCGTGTCTAGGGCATGCGGCACGAGTCTGGACCAATCCGTAGGCAGTCCAGCAGACCATGAAGGACCATGCCCACGCTCTACGGATCTGAGTGCCTCCGCCGTTAAGCACGTCATCCAAAAACCTCGTGTGTGGGCGATGCCATGCATCATCAACGCCGCTACCCCCCTATGGGCCACGCCCCCCGCCCCGTCTGAAGGTGCTGGGGCCACAACAAGGGTGCCTGCATCAGATGTTCGAATGAGGGGCTTGCAGCAGCGGGTATCGTTGCAACCCGAACAGGTACAAAAAGTAGGTACAAATAAAAAAGCCCCTTCACGTGAAGAGGCTTGATTTCAAAGGACTTTTCTGGCAAAAAACGTCTGGCGGAGAGGGTGGGATTCGAACCCACGGTAGGAAAACCTACGCCTGATTTCGAGTCAGGTACATTCGACCACTCTGCCACCTCTCCGCAACTCGAGCCCGGATTCTAGCAGCCTTGACTCAACGCAGAGGCCATCAACGCAGAGGACGAATACGGGCGAGGACTTGTATGAAACAAAGCTTTGACACCCAGAAAACGCATCGCCTGCACGGGCTTGGGTGCTGGCTGAAGTGGGCGTCTATCGTTGCAGCCGGGGTGATTTCGGGTTGCAGCGTGGCGCCGAGTGCACCCGATGCGCCACAAAAACCTCTCGCTCCAGACAGGACCGACAAAACCGCACCTTTTCCCAGTCCGGCGGCCGCCCCTCCCGCACCCCCTGCACCGCCGGCAGCAGTGGCAGCGCCGCCCCAGGCCAAGGCTGGCGCGGCGGCGTCTGCTGCCACTACGCCCAGGGCTTATCGCAGCAGCGGTGCAAAGCATATTTACGAGTTGAATGCTGATCGTGTTTTCCGGGGGCGACTACCGCCACTGCTGTATGCGGTGGGGGTGTTGAACGTGGAAATAGACCGCGAAGGGCGGGTCTCGCGGCTGGACTGGCTGCGTGCACCCCGGCATGCCCCGGAGGTGGTGCGTGAGATTGAACGCACCGTGCGCGCAGCCGCGCCTTTTCCGGCACCGGTTCGTCTGGGCAAAGTGGTTTACACCGACACCTGGCTGTGGCACGCCAGCGGAAAATTTCAGCTCGACACCCTGACCGAAGGCCAGGACTGAAGGCGCTTTGGCGGCTTAACTGCCGCGGTAAGTCGAATAGCTCCAAGGGCTGGCCAGCAGCGGCACATGGTAGTGCGCAGTCGCGTCGGCCACGCCAAAGTCCAGGCTCACTTTGTCTAAAAACGGCGGCTCGGGCAGTTCAACACCGCGCAACCTGAAATAGCCCGCTACGTCAAAAACCAGGCGGTACGTGCCGGGGCGCAGGCTCGCGTTGTCGTACAGCAGGCCGTCCGGGTTGCGCCCGTCGGCATTCAGGATGAAGGACTTCACCAGCGTTGCGGTACCGTCTTGCGTGGTGTGTAACTCCACCGACATACCGGCCGCTGGCGTGCCGTGCATGGTGTCCAGTACGTGTGTGCTCAAGCCCATGATGTTCCTTGGTTGGTTTGGATGAGGGAAAGTGGCAACCCAGGTGACTGCGCAGGGCATCGATGCATCGATACCGGCAGGAGGTTTGGAGTCAGCGCAATTTCAGTTCACCAAAAGTGTATACAACTTTTGGGTTTCGGCTATTATCTGCCAATGGAATCATCCACTACCTATGCCATTGTCGAAGCCCTGACCAAAGCCATCGTTGAACACCGGCTGCACCCCGGCACCAAACTGGCCGAGCAAAAGCTTGCTGACCATTTCGGCGTGTCGCGCACGCTGGTGCGGCAGGCGCTGTTTCAGCTTTCGCAAAACCGCTTGATACGCCTGGAGCCGGCGCGCGGGGCCTTCGTGGCGGCGCCCTCGGTGGCCGAAGCCAAGCAGGTTTTTGCGGTGCGGCGCATGCTGGAGGCAGAAATGACACGGGCTTTTGTGCGGGAAAGCACGCCAGCGCGCATCAAGGCCCTGAAAGACCATGTGGCGCGCGAGCAGGCCGCGGTCGACCGCGCCGACGCCCCCAGCCGCAATGAATTGCTCGGCGATTTTCATGTCCGCATGGCCGAACTCATGGGCAACCAGGTGCTGGCGCAAATGCTCGGCGAGCTGATCTCGCGCTGCGCGCTGATCACGCTGATGTACCAGTCCAGCGCGGCCGCCGCGCACTCGCATGAAGAGCATGCGCTGATCGTCAAGGCGCTGGCTGCCCGCGACGAAGCCACGGCGGTGCAGCTCATGAACGAGCACTTGCTGCACGTCGAGCAAAACCTCACCTTTGACCGAAAAGTGCCGTCGAACGATATTTCGATGGCGCTGTCCTGAACCCCTCCGCACTCCCCCTGAAAAACCATGACCTACGACAGCACCCAGGCGTATCCCCGCGATCTCATCGGCTACGGCCGCAATCCACCCCATCCGCAGTGGCCGGGGCAGGCGCGCGTGGCGCTGCAATTTGTCCTGAACTACGAGGAAGGTGGCGAGAACGCGGTGTCGCACGGTGACGCCGGCTCCGAGCAATTCTTGTCGGAGATGTTCAACCCACCCAGCTTTTCAGAGCGCCACATGAGCATGGAAGGCATTTATGAATACGGTTCGCGCGTGGGCGTCTGGCGACTCCTGCACGAGTTTGAAAAGCGCGGCCTGCCGCTGACGGTGTTTGGTGTCGGCATGGCCTTGCAGCGCCACCCCGAACTAACCGCTGCCTTCGTCGAACTCGGCCACGAAATCGCCTGCCACGGCTGGCGCTGGATCAGCTACCAAAACCTGGACGAAGCCACCGAACGCGAACACATGCGCCTAGGGCTTGACGCGATTGAAAAACTCACCGGCAACCGCCCGCTGGGCTGGTACACCGGCCGCGACAGCCCGCAAACCCGACGCCTGGTGGCCGACGATGGCGGCCTGCTGTACGACAGCGACTACTACGG
>CAJAOB010000223.1 GCA_903941205.1 uncultured Burkholderiales bacterium
GCCAGTCGTCGGCCCAGCCAATGGCGCCAAAGCACAGCGTGACCAGCAGCACGATCCAGACAAAGCGGTTGCTCAGGTCAAACCACAGCAGGGTCGAAATGCCGATGGCCAGCAGGATCAGCACCCCGCCCATGGTGGGTGTGCCGCTTTTGCTCAGGTGCGTCTGCATCGCGTAGTCCCGAATCGGCTGACCGATCTTGAGCGCCGTCAGCCGGCGTATGACGAAGGGCCCGGCGATCAGCCCGATCAGCAAGGCAGTGAGCGCGGCCATGACGGCGCGAAAGGTCAGGTACTGGAACACCCGGAAAAATCCGAATTCGGGCGACAGGCCTTGCAGCCACTGGGCCAGATTCATGAGCATGGATTTTCCTTGTGGACGCCTTGGCTGTCCGTGGTGCCGGCGGTCCCGGCTTTTGAAATGATCGCCTCGACCACGCGTTCCATCTTCATGAAGCGCGAACCCTTGACCAGCACGCTTGCGCAAGCGGGCAGGACAGCCTGCACCTCGCCGAGCAGCGCTGCAAAGTCCGGGTGGTGATGCGCGCCCGCAAATGCCGCCGCTGCATGGCGCATCAGCTCGCCCGTGCAAACCAGCTTGTCGATGCCGCGCTGCGTCGCGTAGGCGCCAATTTCGGCATGAAAGTCCGGGCCGTGGTCGCCCACCTCGCCCATGTCGCCGAGCACCAGCAGGCGCGGCGCTGGCAACTCGGCCAGCACGTCGATGGCGGCGCGCACTGAATCCGGGTTGGCGTTGTAGCTGTCATCAACCAGGGTGATCGCATGGCCGGCCACGGCCACTTGCAAGGCCCGCGAGCGGCCCTTGACAGGCGTGAAAGCCTCCAACCCCGCCGCAATGGCGGCTGGCGGCACGCCGGTCGCCAGGGCGCAAGCCACAGCGGCCAGCGCATTCTTGACGTTGTGGCGGCCAGCCACGCTCAAACCAAAGTGCAGCGGGCCGGCTGGCGTGTCGGCCTGGACTTGCCAGCCTTGACCGTGCCAGTCGGCGCGAGCCGTGACATCCGCCTGGCCTTGCAGCGCAAAGGTCATCACGCGGCGCGCGCCAGCGAGTTCGCGCCACAGCGGCGTGTAAGCGTCGTTGGCCGGGAACACCGCCACGCCGTCGGCGGGCAAGGCGCCAAGCACCGCGCCGTTTTCCAGCGCCACGGCCTGCACGCTGGCCATGAATTCAAGATGCTCTCGCTGCGCGTTGTTGACCAGCGCCACGGTTGGCCGGGCCATGGCCGCCAGTTCGGCGATCTCGCCCGGGTGGTTCATGCCGAGCTCGACCACGCCAACGGCATGCGCCGCACGCAAGCGCAGCAAGGTCAGCGGCACGCCGATGTCGTTGTTGAAATTGCCCTCGGTGGCAAAGGCCTGCTCGCCCTTGAAGGCGCGCAGGATGGACGCAATCATCTGCGTCACGGTGGTCTTGCCATTGCTGCCGGTCACCGCCACCAGCGGCAGCGAGAATTGGGCGCGCCAGCCAGCGGCCAGCTGACCCAGGGCGGCCTTGCTGTCCGCCACTTGCAGACCCGGCAAACCGGCTTCGGCAAGCCCGCGTTCGGCCAGCGCAGCCACCGCGCCGTGGGCGGCGGCCTGGGCCAAAAAATCATGCGCATCAAAGCGCTCACCCTTGAGCGCTACAAACAGGTCGCCGGCGCGCAAGCTGCGCGTGTCGCTGTGAACCCGAGCGAACTCGACGGACGCATCGCCGACGGGCCTGGCGCCGGGCACATGTTGCAGGGCCTGGGCCAGCGTCATCATGCGGCGCCTCCCGGGCGGGTTTGGGCTGCAGCGCCTTCGGGGCCTGCCAGATTAGCTGTGACCATTGCGGTGGCGGTGGCGGTGGCGGTGGCGGCTAAGGCGGCCAGGGCGGCCGCAGCCTGCTCGCGGTCGGAAAAAGGCCGCTTGACGCCGCGCACGTCCTGGTAGTTTTCATGACCCTTGCCGGCGATCAGCACCACGTCTTGCGCATTGGCCTGCTGCACCGCCAGCGCAATGGCCAGCGCCCGGTCTGCCTCGATGCGCGCCGGGGCCGAGGCCGGCAAACCTGCGGCCATGTCGGCCAGGATGGCGGCCGGGTCTTCGCTGCGTGGGTTGTCGCTGGTCAACACCATCGAATGCGCGCCGCGGGCAGCGGCAGCGGCCATCAGCGGGCGCTTGCTGGCGTCGCGGTCACCGCCGCAGCCAAAGACGCAGCAAATCTTCCCGCCGCGGCTTTGCGCCAGCGGCGCGAGGGCTTGCAAGACCTGGGTCAGCGCGTCAGGCGTGTGGGCGTAATCAATCACCACCAGCGGCAAGCCGGCCACGGCCAGGGTTTCGAGCCGGCCGGGCACAGGCGTCAAGCCGGCGCAGGCGCCAGCGGCCGCGGCCAGCGGCAGGCCCAGGCTGCGCAAGGCGCCGATCACGCCGAGCAGGTTCGAGACGTTGTACTGGCCGACCACAGGCGCCGCGACTTCACAGCGCTCCTCGCCTTCGCGCACTTCAAAGCGCATGGCGCCGAGCTCGTGGCGAATGTTGCTGGCCACCAGGCGCGCCGGGCCGATGCAGGAATAGCTCCACAAATCAAGATGCTGGCCTGCGAGTTCGCCGGCCAGAGCCGCGCCATGGGCATCATCGACGTTGACCACCGCGGCCTGCAGGCCAGGCCAGGCGAACAGCTGCTTTTTCGCGACCCAGTACCCGGCCATGGAGCCGTGGTAGTCCAGATGATCTTGGGTGAAATTGGTGAAGAGGGCGGTCTGCACGCGGGTGGCGTCAAGCCGGTGCTCGGCCAGGCCGATCGACGAGGCTTCGACCGCGCAGGTGGCAAAGCCCGCGTCAACGAAGCGCCGGAGTTGCTGCTGAAACAGCACCGGGTCGGGCGTGGTCAGACCGTTGAAAACCAGCGCGCCCGGCTCGCCAATGCCCAGCGTGCCGACCATGGCGCAGCGGCGCCCCAACTGCGCCAAAGCCTGGGCGAGCCACCAGGCGGTGGATGTCTTGCCGTTGGTGCCCGTGACCGCGAGCACCGCCAGGCGCTCGCTGGGTTGGCCATAGTAGGCCGCAGCAATCGGCGCGGCGGCATGTTTGAGGCCGGCATAAGCGGCCACCCGTGCATCATCAATGCCCCAGGCCTGCGCGCCCTCGGCCTCCACCAGACAGGCGGCAGCACCGGCCTTGAGAACCACATCGACGTAGGCACGCGCATCGGTGGCCGCGCCCGGCCAGGCCAGAAAACCGTCGCCCGCGCGGACTTGCC
>CAJAOB010000224.1 GCA_903941205.1 uncultured Burkholderiales bacterium
AGATGGTGCGGCCATCCCGATTTGCCCGCCGTTTCACCATGGACGCCCCTTTCACGGTTCAAGGCCCTGCCGCCGGTCACGCGATGATGAAAACCGCTGCCGACCCCGCAGGACGCACCGTACTGGGCACCTTGAACAACTGTGCCAGCAGCCAAACGCCGTGGGGAACCTACCTCTCCGGCGAAGAAAACTGGATGGCCTACTTTGGTCATGGCGACAAGCTCACCGAACACCAAAAGCGCTGGGGCGCTCGCAAGGACGGGGCATACCGGTGGGACAAGTTCGACGCTCGATTCGATGCGGTGAAAAACCCCAACGAGCCCAACCGGTTTGGCTGGGTGGTGGAAGTCGACCCCATGGATCCCACTAGCACCCCCATCAAGCGCACGGCGATGGGCCGCGCGGCCCACGAAGGGGCATGGGTTGGCGTCACCAAAGACGGCAGGGCGGTGGTGTATTCCGGTGAAGATTCGCGATTCGAGTACATCTACAAGTTCGTCAGCCGCGACAAGATCGCACCCGGGGGCGCCAAAGCCAATCGAGAACTGCTGGACCACGGCATCTTGTATGTGGCGCGTTTCGATGCCGACGGGCGGGGGCAGTGGCTGCCTCTGGTGCACGGGCAGGGTCCGCTTGTCGCAGCCAATGGGTTTGCCGATCAAGGCGAAGTGGTCATCAAGGCGCGCCAAGCTAGCGACGCACTGAAGGCAACCAAGATGGACAGACCGGAATGGCTGACCATCGACACCCAAAGCGGCTGGGTTTACTGCACGCTGACCAACAACAGCAACCGTGGCCAGCCCGGGCAGCCAGGTGTGGACGCCGCCAATCCGCGCGCCAACAACACCATGGGCCAGATCATTCGCTGGAAAGACGATGCTGACTTTGATGGCACAGGTTTTGTATGGAATCACCTTGTGCTGGCCGGTGACCCGGCCAATGCCCGCCAGGAGGCCAAGGGCAACATCAAGGGTGATATCTATGGCAGCCCGGACGGCATCTGCTTTGACAAGCGAGGCGTGTTGTGGATACAGACAGACGCCGCTGCTGCGGCCATGCACATTGGCGAGTACCAGAAAATTGGCAACAACCAGATGCTGGCCTGCGACCCTGTGACGGGTGAAACCCGCCGCTTCCTGACCGGGCCGACCAACTGTGAGATAACGGGTGTCACGCTCACGCCCGACGGCAAAAGTATGTTCATCAGCGTCCAGCACCCTGGTGAAACTCCGAGCGAGCGCAGTGACCCGGCCGAACCGAGGAAATATGCAAATTGGCCAGACTATCGGCCCGATGGTCGTCCGCGCTCGTCCACTGTGGCGATCCGCAAGGCTGACGGGGGTTTAATCGGTACGTGATGGCTGCCACTTTCCGGGCATTGGGCTGTCACACTCCTGCGCGGACATCGCCCCTGGTTGAGTTCCTGGGTAAACCCGATAAGCTTGTGCAAGCATGATCGTGGTTGCTAGCCCGATAAGGTGTCATGAAGAACGCGACCGGCTAGCCACATATCCTTACGTTTTTGAATGGATGCCATTCCTGTTCTTTCTTTGGAGCAGAAATGGAGCAGATCACGAAATCAACACCTCAAAAGTCAAAAACAAGTCAGTGCCTACTTCTCGGCAATGTAGGTCCCCGACTTGCCGCCATGCTTTTCCAGCAGCTTGACGTCGGTGATCGTCATGCCCCGGTCCACGGCTTTGCACATGTCGTAAATGGTCAGCAAGGCGA
>CAJAOB010000225.1 GCA_903941205.1 uncultured Burkholderiales bacterium
CAGGTCGCGCAATAGCAGATCGGCGCCGAGCTGCCGCGCGATCTGCCCAAGCACTTCCGACGCCGGCACGCCGAGCGACAACAGATCGCCCTGCGCAAGTCGCAGGCTGGCCACCAGCAGAACCTCACCTTCGGCCTTTTCGAAGCCGGAGGCCACCTGGCCCGGCACAAGGTCGCGCCGCAAGGCCGTGGCACCGCTGGCCATGGGGTCAGCCGCAGCCGGCACCGCGGCCAGAAGCTGCCCCTGCCCGCCGACCATATCGAGGCGAACACTCGAACCCAGTGGTTCAAGCAAGGCCGCCAATCTCTGCCTGAGCGAGGTTTCATCCTGCCTGGCGCGCGCTGAGAGTAGCGCTTCATCCGTCACGGCGGCGCGCAGGGATGCAACGAGGGGCGCGGCGGCGCGGTCCACCGCTTCGCGCAATGTGGCGAGTTGCAGGCTGGCACGCACGGTGGCGGAGCGATCCTCTGCATCGCGCAGCACCAGCCATGCCGGCGCCGCCACCGAAGTGGCCGCAAGCAACGTGGCAAGCCCGAACAGAAGCAGGATGCGGGAACGCAGCGACATGGCTCAGACGGTCTCCGCAGTGCGCAGTAGCCCAACGGGCGGATAGAAATGCAGTTGGCGCGCACTCTCCATCCGAATGAGGTAGGACATGCGCGTGAGCGTCTCCACTGGAATGCTTTCCGGCGCACGGCCGTCGCGCAGAATCTGCGCTGCCTTGTACCCTGTGAAAGCGCCGACGCTGTAGTAGCGGCTGACCAGCCCGGCCAGCCCATCGGCAAAAAGCACGAAGCGCTCAGTTGCTGCGAAGATGGGTAGGCGGAGGACCAGCGCTTCACGCGTGAGCAAGGCGCGGTGGTTATTCAGGAAAGTGTCGGGCGGAATGTACAGCCAATCCACATCGGCCTGCCGCGCCCGCATGAGCGCAGCCGGAATCGAATCTGGGTCTGGCTGCCGCGCTGCATTCAGCGCCACCGGTAATTCCACCAGATTGTCGCCCAGAAGCGCGCGCGCCTGCGCGACAACCGACCGCGAATTGCTTTCGTTCGGGTTGAAGATGGTTGCGACACGGGTGAAGGGGCGGTAACGCGCCATCGCGCGCATCTGCACCTCCACCGAAGCGATGTACTCGGTTCCAGTCACCGGGCGGCCAGGATCGATGTTGGAGCGGATGAGGCGGTTGCCGACAGGATCGGTGACGATGTTGAAGACCACTGGTACGCCAGTGATATGCTTCGACGGGTCCACCGCATCCCACGGCCCGAGCGCAGCGACGGCCAGGCCGGTGCCCCAGACATAGACCAGATCCGGCCGCACCTGCCTGACTTCTTGTACCAAGCCGGGCACCAGGCGCATGTCCGTTGCGATGTCGCGCACAATCAGTTCCACCGGGATTCGGCGTGCAGCGAAATGGTCACGGAACCCGTCGCAGGCTTCCTCCCAGCCGCGGGTCAGAAGCATCATGATGCGGAAGGGGCGTGCCTGCGAAACTGCGGGAGTTGCCAGTAGGGATGCAGGCGCTGCCAGAATGTGTCGCCGTTGCAGCATCACGCCGCCCCCCCCGGCCGGCGCGCTTGAACGGCTAGCGACAGCGCATAGCCGATGGCGGTCGCAAGCGAGATCACCCCGAGCGCCAGCATTGTCTGCTGACCCGAGCCGAGGGCGAGCAGCGCTGCTGCCGCGGGCGGGCCAATGACGCTGCCGAATCTTTCACCCAGACGCAGGAAGCTGAGCATTGCGGCGGAGTTTGGCGCGCCGCGTACCAGGCTCAGGCCGGGGATAATGGCCAGCATGG
>CAJAOB010000226.1 GCA_903941205.1 uncultured Burkholderiales bacterium
CCCGGCTTTTTGCAGTTGCTGCAGGGCTTCAGCGTTTAGCACGAGCGGAACTTCAGGCCGGAAGTTGCCCTCGGAGATGCCTTGCTGGCGCTCCCTGTTTGCCTTCTCGACGAGCCGCGCGATGCTGTGCCGACCGTCACCCAGCACCTGCGCGGGCTCGCGCCGCGCCGCGGCGGCAAAGCGTCCGCCAATGACCAGCAAGCGGTGGTCATCGCCGGCGACATGGCGCTCTATCAGCACGCCGCACCGGTGCTGCGCGGCGCGGGCAAAGGCCTGTGCGATCTCACTTTCGTCGCTGATACCGGTGGTGATTCCCGCGCCTTTGTCGGTGGCGCGAGGCTTGATCACGACCGGGTAGCCGATGGCCTTGGCGGCCTGCGCGGCTTGATCGGCGCTTTGCACCAGGCGCGGCTCGCTGGTGGGCAGACCCTGCATGAACAGCAAGGAGGCAGTCTGAAATTTGTCTGTGGAGATCGTGCTGGCGATGCTTTGCGTGCCCGCAACCACCGCGCCGTTGATCCACTGGCGTCTATGGCCCTGGCCGAGTTGTACCAGCGAGCTAGAAGGCTTGATGCGGTAAAAAGGAATGCCGCGCTGCGCCGCGGCGCGTGCAATCGCCACCGCATTGGCGTTCAGGCCATGGGTTTGCACATGCGCCTCGAAGGCTCGCACCTTGCCTCTCAAAACATCCTTGAAGTTTTGCTGCATGGCTTGCGCTGATGCAGCTTGCCCTGATTCAATTTGCGCAGATTCGGGCTGCGCTGCGCCAGGGGCGTCAGCCTCGCTGACTTTGGTGGCTTTCAAGGCTTTGACGGCCGGGCTTGCTGCTGCGGTAGCCCCGAGCGAGGTCAGCGTCGACAGACAGGCCAGCGCCAACTCGGCGGCCTGTCGTCCCAGCTGCGCATCGTCGCAGGGGACGAACCAGCGCAGCTGCTGAAGATCGCCGCCCGTCATGCGGCTGGCCTGGGGCGCGATGCTGAGTGTCGAGAGCAAGGCGTCGCAAAAGCTCGTGAGCAGCGCCAGCGTCGGGTATCGGGCATTCGGGATGAATTGCGTCAGCGTGCTGTTGTTCGCCACTGCGCGTGGAGCCAGCGCGCGAATCAGGTCCAGCGCTTGCGCTGTTTCGTCCGGACCGGGGCGCCAGGCCAGCCACGATGCCGCATCAGCGCCAGGGCTCAGATACAGGTGCAGGCCCGAATGCGACGCCCACAGGTTCGGCCCTTCAAGGTATCTCGTCTGGCTGATGTTCATGAGGCTTTCGGTGAGCTGGGCCATGGGTGCGAAGCCTCTGGCGGGGCATGCTCAAGCAGCTGATCGCGCCAGGCCCGCGTCTCGGCCGTGGCACTGGCGTCGTCGAAGAACACCTTGTCAATGCGGTCCAGCGGCATGCCCGAGCTCAAAAGTTCATCGCTGTCAACCAGCATCACGATGGCTTCGACGCGCTGGTTCAGCGTCAGGGCGATACAGCGTTCAAACAGGCTGTTGCAGCGCAGGGGCAAGGCATCGCCTTGCGGGTTTTCGGTGTGCGCGGCCGAGGTGATGAAGGCTTGCAAACCCTGCTCCAGCAGTTGCGCTTGCAGGCTTGTGCCCACCTCGAAAAGATCGCCGGTTCCCACCACCGCCCAGACCGGAATCCGGCCGTCGCCGTCGACGAGGGCCTGAAGGAAATCGCTGGTCCTTGGTGAATCCATGTTGCCACCGAAAAACGGCGCAAAGTTCACTTCGTTGATGATCGCCCCGTTGCTGTGCCAGGGCTGGCTGATGTCGGTGGTGATCATGTCGACGCCGGCAACCCGCAGGCCGAGGACTGCTGCCGCGTCCACTGCAGCGCGCGCGTTGTCCGGGTGAATGTGCTCCATCATGTCTTCGACCACGCCGCCCCATTCGGTTGATTCAATCGGTCGCAGCGGCGCGAGCTGGTCTTTGAGCGGAATGCTGGAAGCGCTGAAACCGGCTGTGTGCAGGCATTCCATCGCCAGATCGTCGAGCAAAAACGGCTTTCTGCGGTCCCAAGGGGGAATTTTGGCCAACTCTGCGTTTTCCTGGGACACCAGTTCGGCCACTGTTTTTTCGCCGTCGCCCTTGACCGACTTGGGCAAGCGCTTGGCCGCCACGATCAATTTCTCGCTCACGACAAACAGGCGGTGACAGATGCCGGCGACTTGTCGCTCGACCAGTACATGCGCGCTCAGCGACCGGGCCTTTTCGTAGGCCTCCAGCAGCTGCGCATCATTGAAAATGTCGACCGTAACCCCTTCGCCGCGATCCCGGTTGGCGGGTTTGACCACGACGGGCCAGCCCAGTTGCGCCGCCGCGTCCCTGGCCTTGTCGGCGCTGTCGGCCCGCAGGTGCTCAGCCGCAGGCAAGCCTGCGCGACCCAGTAAGCTGGCGGTGATCTGTTTGTCCGTGCTCAGCCGCGCGCCGGTGGCGGCATCTTGACGGCAGGCGCTGCGGTCCATCCATTGCGACTTGGCGCCCCATCCCAGCTGGATCACCCCTGAGCCGTGGTGCCGAAAAGGAATGTTGAGTTTGTGCGCGACCTGGCAGACGGGTACGGTGGACTTGCCACCCGGCATCCGGGATTTGAGAACTTGCACCAGTTGCTTGTCCACGCTTGCAAGAAGGCGCTGACCTGTTTGCGGGTCGCTCGGCAGGCCGGCGACCGTACCGACCAGAACCAGTGCCTGGCGAAACAGGGTGTTGGCTATGGTCGAGTTCAGGCTGTCGGCGAAGGGAAGGGCCACCTGGATTAGCCAGCAGTCGGTCTTGTCAGGCTGTGCTTGTAGAGCCAGAAGCCGGCCAGGCTCGAATACCGGAACGCGGCAAGCCTTGGCCAGCACAGCGTAGACCGCCAGACCGGCCAGCGCGAGGCGCTCAGCGCTGCTCGGCACCGTCGCCCGCGGGAGCGAGGGCCCACGCGTGTCACCCAGCCAGTACTCCGGCACGCCCAAGTGATTCACCAGCCAGCTGTTGACGTGAGTCCAATCGAGCCCTGGCGGGCACTGGACCGAGACCTGTGTCACCAAGCAGGGCTGGGCGAGCTGGTATGAGTAGGCCAGGAGTCTTGTCATTTTCTACTTTGAAGTTGTTTGTGGTATTTCAGACTTGTGTTTTTGACGTTATCATCGATTTTCGCTTGCTCAGCCTTGGAATCAGTGACAAAGCATGTCTTTCGGTCGTCCGTTTTGTGAGTTTCACTGGCGGCGCGGCTGGGCAGGTGCTGAGTGAGCAAACTGAAATTCAGAGCGGATGCTGCTTTTTGACGAGCCCTTTGCGCTGGTAAAGGAGATTCAAAAGCTTGCGCTTGCCGGTTGCGAGCTCATGCGGCCTGAAGAATTTCGTTTTTGTTGTTATTGTCAATTTTTATTTGGAGTATCGCTATGAACACATCCGGCCTCAAGGTCACGAAAATGCTCGCCCCTTATGGTCAAGCGAGCTTTCTCAAGCTGATCACCAAAGTTGGTGTAGATCCGAAGTTCACGGCTCCTGCTCGCGTGGACTTTCAAGGCCCGCCAACCCGTTATTCGGAAGGCGTCGTTGCCCTGGGCCGCACGGTCGTGCGTCGCAAGGCAGCGGCTCAAGCCTGAAGAAATTGACGCCCCTGCCCGGCAAGCGATGACGCCTTGAGCGCAGCTTGCTTTCCCCCTAGCGCACAGCGGGCACGCGGCTTGAGGGCTGACATGTCCCACGCATTGCGCCAGAGCCTGCGCCAGCCTTTTGGCGCGGGCTCTGCTGCGTGGCCGGGGCTGGATGCCGGGCCTGCGCTGGCGCAAGAAGGTTTGCTTGAACCGCTGGTGTTTGGGGCCTACTTTGACTTGATGGCATCCCCAGAGGGTGCCGAAGCCGGCAGTCCCGCGGCCCAGGCATGGCTTGGAAGCCGGTTTTCCGGGCTTGGATCTGCGGCAGTGCCGCACGAGGCCTTGGCCGATTCAGCCGCGCCCCGCATCAGCACCTTGACCTTGCTCCATTACAGCGAGCAGGAAATGGCTTGTTGGCGACGTTGGCTGGACACCGAACCAGACAACGCCATGGTGCTCATGGGTCTGGATGAAGCGAGCTTGCAGGTGGAAGCCGAAAAAATCTTGAAGGCTTTGCAGTTTCTTGCGCGCTGCGCACCTGAGTTGTGTGCGGAGTTGACGGTCCTCACGCGGGACATCTTGGTAGCCCGGCCCGGTGGGGGCCAGCTGCTTGATTTTCGGGGTGCCTCGTCTTTTGCGTTGTGGGGCGCGATCGCCGTCAACCAGCAGGCTCATCCGCACTGGTGGTGCTACGTGAGCACACTGGTTCATGAAACGGCGCACAGTTTGTTGTTTGCCCGGGCGCGCGAAGAGCCGCTGGTGTTGAACGATCCTGATGCGCGCTACCTGTCTCCCTTGCGCGCCGACGCTCGACCGATGGACGGCATCTTTCATGCGGCTTTCGTGTCGGCCCGCGAGGCCTGTGCGCTAGACCAATGCCTGGCCTTTCTGGGTGAGCAGACTGACCCGGAATCAACATCGCTGGCAGCGATTTTTGAGGCTGAGCTGGCGGGTAGCGTGTGTGCGTTTTGGGATTGCTGCGATCAGATTTCCAAGTACGGTCAGCTCAGCGCGCTGGGGCAGCGAATTCTTGACGAGGCGAGGGACTTCGTGAGTGAACATTTCACTGTGCTTTCCCAGGCCTGACCCTGTTTTTCTTCGCTCCATGGTGGCGCGCACCTTGACAAGTTTGAGTTGAGTCGAGCTCTGCGTCGGTCCCGGTGGCGGGGCTTGCAACAGCGCCCAAGGCCGTCAGACTGCTTTGCATACTGCTTTCATCCATTCAATGCCGCAAGTTTCACGTGCCAGTTTGCAAGGATTTCGCCAGACGGAGCCGGTACGACCGATCGTCGGTTTCTTGCACGGGCTGCGTCATCCGTCGAATATGTTGACACTGCGCCCGTCGCATGTGGTCAATGAAATTCGTGGCTGCGATTTGCAGGCGTTGGAGCGGCAGCTGGCGGCGGGTCTGGCTTCGCCGGGCGATGCAGTCCCGGCGCCCAGTCAGGGCGACGCCGTCCTCACCTTGCCGCAGATCCTTGAATGGCTGCTTTCATGGACCATGACCTTGCAGCGGGTGGCGGGCGTGCCGGTGCATGAGGCCGGCCTTCAAATCTCACAACCATCCGGCGAAATTTTGCTGTTCGTGCCGGTGTACCCAAACGCCCATGACGCCGGCAGTCAGGCATTCGATTTCCTGTCGGCCCTGTTGGGCATGGCCTGGCACGGGCAAGCATCTACACAGGCCATGCCGGAGTTCCCGGCGTTGATGAGCCACTTGAGGCGTCAGGCGCCGCGTGCGGCCAATACCGAACGTTTTCTACAGCAGGCTTTCAAGTGCGGTGTGCCTTATGACCGGTTGTCGCAAGAGACCTTTCAATTGGGGCAGGGTGCCCGCGGGCGCTGGATAGAGAGCACGTTCACCGATCAAACCTCCGTCATCTCGGCCCGGCTGGCGCGCAACAAGCAGCGCGCGGCGGCGCTGATGAGGCAGGCGGGGCTCCCGGTGCCGGCGCATGCCATGGTCAGGGATGTCGATGCGGCACTGGCTCAAGCGGCCAAGCTGGGTTATCCGGTGGTCGTCAAACCTGCTGACCTGGACGGTGGCAAGGGCGTGGCTGCCGGACTGCTGGATGCTGATGAGCTTCGCGCTGCTTATCTGGCAGCGCGGGCCTTGTCTGCCAATGTCTTGGTCGAAAAGCATGTTGAAGGCCGTGACTACCGCCTGACGGTGATGCACGGCGAGATGATCTGGGCGGTGGAGCGGGTGCCCGCAGGCGTCACGGGGGATGGTCGTCTGAGCGTTCAGGCGCTGCTTGATCTGTACAACCAGGACCCGCGCCGCAATGCGGGCGAACGCTCCCCGCTCAAGCGCGTCGTGATGGATGCCGAGGCGCAGGCTCTGCTCGCTCGCGCGGGGCTGGGCCCCAACAGCGTGCTGGAAGCCGGCCGGTATATTCGCTTGCGACGCACGGCCAATATCTCCAATGGCGCCACGCCTGTGGCCGTTTTTCAGGATGTGCATCCGGACAACCGCGCGCTGGCCTTGCGGGCGACCGCTGCCCTGCGGCTTGATATCGCCGGGGTGGATTTGCTTATCCCCGACATCCGGCGCTCCTGGCGCGAGAGCGGCGCTGCTATTTGCGAGATCAATGCCCAGCCGCAGGTGCCAGTGACCACTTGGCCGCACGTGTACGGCCCGATACTCAAGAAGCTGGTTACAGGCAATGGCCGCATTCCTGTGGCCGTGGTGCTCGGCGCGCCGCTGGATGACAAGCTGGTGTCGCGCATCGGTCGCTTGTTGCAGCTTGGCGGCCTCAAACCCGGGGTGCATGATGCCAGCGGCGTGTGCATTGATACGGAATCTGTCTTGCACGGGCCGTTCGATGCCTTTTCAGCCGGCCGCCTGTTGCTGCGTGACCGCGGCGTTGACGCTGTTGTGCTGAGCATTCAAGATGCCGACGTGTTGCAAACCGGCCTTCCTTTCGACCAGTTCGACGTGCTGGTGTTGGCGGGAACACAAATGAGTGTCGGCGCCCATGCGACCGCGGCCCTGTCGGCGCAAGCGATGCTCGTGGTTTTGCAGGCCATCTTGCCTGCATGCTCAGGTCAGGTGCTGGCAAGCGATCCGATGCGGCTGACTCTGCTGGATTTCGAGGGCGCGACGTCGGCCAAGGTGCTTGCGCCCGTGGCCGCAGACAATCTGGCTGAGGAGGTCGTGCGTCTTTTGCTGAACAGCCGCAGCGCCGGCAGCTCGGCTTCATGAGTGTGCCGAACCATGTTGCCTGAACTACAGTTCAACCTTGTGAACTTAGCTGTCACCGCCCGGGCTTATCTGGAACCGGCCAGCCGTCGTTTCACCGGGCTGGGGTTGGCTGCCTTGCCGCGTGGGCCTGGTGCCGCCGACTGGGATTCAGGACTCACGGCCATTGGCCGGGTCCGCCACGGGATTGTCCTTGCCGTTGCGTTTTCCTCCTTACTTGTCAGCCCGGTTGTTGACGAAATACCCGCCCCATGAATACGATTTTTTTGACTTTGCAAAGACTCTTGAACCAGCGGGAACTGCTTGATCCAGCGCAGCGCTATGTGAGCATCGATGATCTCTCGCCGGCAACCTTGCTGGTGTATGACCCCGCGCTGGCACATGCTTTACTCAAGAGCGACGCTGTCATACCTGCCGACCTGCTCGGCTCGTCGTTGGAGGTGTCGAGGACGCCAGCCGGTGCCGTGCCCACCATTGAGAGTTTTTTTTCGCAGACGCCGCTGCTGAACCATGGCGAAGTTCACCGCGAAATGCGCAAGCACCTGATGCTGCGTTATCGCCATGTGCAGGCGCTGATGGAATCCTGGCTGGACAGCTACAGCGTGCAGTATTTCGACAGCCTGGAAGCGGGCTCAGCGATTCGCGCAGACGCTCTTGTCAGCGGCTATGTCAACGGTTTGCTTCGCCAGATGTTGGCATGCGAGCTCGAATGCAGCGTGAGCCAGTTACCAGCCTTTCCCGACAATTTGATCTTCGAGTTTTTGCCGCGTTTTCGCGATTTAAAGATCCGTGAGGCAGAGCTTCATGCCGCCGTGCAGAGCCTTTATCAGCTGCTCGGCGAGCGCAACCGTCCCATGGATGACGTCTGGGTGCTTCTAACGCTGGTGATCATGGGTCACCAGCCTTTGCTCAGTGCCCTGCTGTATGGCTTGACCCGCCATGACGGACCGCATCGGCATGGAGCGCTTTCCAATGACGACGCGGAGCTCTTTTTCCGGGCCGTCGCGCCGGTCGATGTCATCTCGCGCCAGGTCGAGCGGGAAGTGTGCCTGGAGGGTGTGAATTTCGTGCCCGGACAGGTGCTCTACGTCAGTCCCCATTTGCTGCATTTGCACAGTGACTCTCTTGGCTTGCCGGGCCCGCCAGAGCGCAGCATGACCTTTGGCATGGGGCCCCATGCCTGCCCTGGCCGCAAGATTTCTGTGCTGGTGACGCAAGCTTTTTTCAACCACCTGGCCCAGGCTTCGCACGTGCTGGTGGATACCGCTGGTATTCGCTGGACGCGGGAGCTGATGCTCATCCACAAGGAAATGACATGACCCTCTCATCTTCAGACACGCCGCCGACAGAGACGCAACTTCTTGCTCTGGCGGTTCAATCTGCTGGTTTTAATCTTAGCCCCGAGGCCGCTGCCAGCATGACGCTGGCTCAGCTCGAACTCGATTCGCTGGAATTGGTCAGTCTGGCCATGGCCTTCGATGACGCCTATGGGCTGTATCTTGACCTCAAGCTGGTTAGCGCCGACTCGACCTTGCTCGAGGTGGTGCGCACGCTGACCACTAACGCCCCCTGAGATGGACGATCGGGCCGGGCATGCCGGACATCATATTTTCTGGCTGCAAGCGGAGCAGCGACTGGTCTATTTCGGTATGGACCCGGATCGTCCGCCGGCCCCTGAGCCGCAGCGTGTGAATCTCTGGAGCTTGCGCCGGAGATTCGAGCGACTGCAGCTTTTCCTTGACCTGTGGGGCAGGCCGCTCGAAGCTTCGGCGACGTTACGGGGTCGTCCGGAGGCTGCCGCCTTACGCCAGGTGCTGGCGCATTTGGCCCATCAGCAGGAGCCCTCCCGGCAGGCCTTGCAGCGAGCTGGTCACCTCGGCCTGAGCACGGGTGTGTCGCAGGTCCTGCAGCAAATGCAGCAGCATGCGCTGGCGTTTGCGCCAGCGCTGACGCCGCAGTACGCCAGCTTGCTGAGTGCGGGTGACTGGACGCTGCCGCGGCGCAGCGAATTGCTGCTGCATGGCTGCCAGCCCGATATGTACCTGTGGACGCCGCCGCGCACGCCGGCCAAGCGCAAGTCGCGAAGCTTGCTGGTTTGTTTTTGTACCCGGTCCAACACCCTGAACGCACCGTTGCCACTGGCACACACGGTGCTGGCCCGGCGGGGCGTCGGCATTTTGTATGTTTACAACCGCGGGCAGAAAGATCCGGGTCAGGGTCTGGCGAACTGGGACTTCGCGTCCACCGTCAAGACCATTCGCCGAGTGGCTGCGCGCTTTGGCTTTCAGCACTTGTACGGCCTGGGAACCTCGCTGGGCGGCTACGCGGCGTGCCGTTACGCGCAAGCACTTGGACTGCAGCGTGTACTGAATTTTTCAGGTCATGCTGGCAAACCAGTCGCCGCGACCTCGGATGGCGGCGAGCCGCCCGCTCCCAATCTGCAATGGATGCGCGAGTGCGATCTGGGGCGCATCGTCACCGTGTTGTCGCGCAACGACGTCACCGACGAATCGATCCGCGTAGGCTATGACGAGAACGGCTTTGCGACGCGGCGTCAGTGGGTGGATTCCGCAACGCACGGCTCCTTCACGGCTGCGTGGCTGGAGGGCCGGCTGGACGCTTACCTCGACTGGCTCCTGGAAGGGCGTGAGCTTTTAGAGGAACCGCTGCCCGCTGCTGTCACGCCTGCTTCTGGTAGCTGACGAAGCTGAAGTCAAGTCCACTGCCGGAGCGGTGCTTCTCGCGGGCGGTTTCGACCCAGGCCTGGCCGAGTTCGGGCGCGTAGGCGTCGCCCTCGAAGTCTTGCGCAATCTCGGTGACTTCGGCGCACCCGGCCATTGGCTCGGCTTGCCGGTAAATTTCTGCGCCGCCGATGACCCATGCCTCGGGGGCATCGCCACACAGTTGCACGGCTTCTTGCAGACTGGCGGCGCGCAGCGCGCCTTCGGCCTGCCAGTCAGGCTGGCGGGTGATGACGATGTTGCGGCGACCCGGCAGCGGCCGGAACCGTGGCGGCAGCGAATCCCAGGTCTTGCGGCCCATGAGCACAGGGCAGCCCTGCGTCAGCCGCTTGAAGTGAGCCAGGTCTTCGGGCAGGTGCCAGGGCATGGCATTGTCTTTGCCGATCACGCCGTTGGCGGCGCGCGCAAAAATCAGCTTCAAGCCTGGCATGGGTGAGCGCAACGAGGGCTTCACACAGCCACCGGCGCCTTGATGGCCGGGTGGTGCTGGTAATCCAGAAACTCGAAGTCTTCGAACTCGTAGTCAAAAATCGACGGCGGCTGGCGCTTGATGTTCAGCGTTGGGTAGGGCAGGGGAGCGCGCCCAAGTTGCAGCGCGACCTGTTCCTGGTGGTTGCTGTAAATATGGCAGTCGCCGCCGGTCCAGATGAAGTCGCCCACGGCCAGGCCGCACTGCTGCGCCACCATATGCGTCAGGAGCGCGTAGCTGGCGATGTTGAAGGGCACACCCAGAAAAATGTCGGCGCTGCGCTGGTAGAGCTGGCAGCTGAGCTTGCCCGGCTGGCCGGCCACTTCCGAAGGCGCCACGTAAAACTGAAAGAAGGCGTGGCAGGGCATCAGCGCCATTTTGGACAGGTCGGCCACGTTCCAGGCGCTGACGATGATGCGGCGCGAATCCGGGTTGGTCTTGAGCGTCTTGATGACCTCGGCGATCTGGTCGATGTGGCCGCCATCAGGCGTGGGCCAGCTGCGCCACTGCACGCCGTACACCGGCCCCAGATCGCCATCGGCGCGCGCCCATTCGTCCCAGATGCTGACGCCGCGCGCCTTGAGCCAGTTGTTGTCGCTGGAGCCCTGCAAAAACCAGAGCAGCTCATGGACGATGGATTTCAGGTGAACTTTTTTGGTGGTCACCAGCGGAAAACCTTCGTTCAGGTCAAAACGCATCTGGTAGCCAAACACGCTCTTGGTGCCGGTGCCGGTGCGGTCGGCCTTGAAGACGCCCTGCGTGTCAACGTGGCGCATGAAGTCTTCGTATTGGGATCTGATGGGTCGGTTCATGGGAGGTTCAGGGTGGGGGCATTGAGTGGCAAGTAAGAGGGCTGGCTGCATTCGACATTTGACCACCGCTGACTGGGTCTGTTTGGCAGGTCTGGCGCAAGTTGCTCGCGGCGATTTTTGCTTCCATAGAGGCCACGTCGCCATCGGGCTGTGCACTGTGCAGAAGCAGCGAGTTTCCCCGGTTTTTTCCTGGTTTGCGCAGGGCTGTGAATACTGCTCGCGCGCACAACCGAGCCAGTCGCGCAGCGTTTTCAGAATCTGTCCAGCGTGTGCTCTGCCGCTTCCCTCGCGGTGCTTTTGTCCTTTGTTGGGAGTATCTCGCTTGCCTGCGAGTTCGAGACCTTCCTTTTCACTGCCAGTCCATCAAACAGCCTTGCCAAATAATTTACTCGTTAAAAATAATTTTTAATCTAAATTAAATTTTTGAATTCGGATGTAAGACTCGGTTCCAAAGCGGTGCTGGGATGGGTGCTTGACACGCCAGACCGCAGCAATCTTCAGTCCGAAATCACAAAACTGATCCTCCCGGACCTAAGCCGCTGGCGCAGTAGCTGAACAGGGCCATCCAGAGGAGAAAAGCTTGTTTGTGCAAGGTCTTGTGCCGTCAGATGTCGAAGAGTTCGGGCGGTACTTGAAAAAATTCAACAAAAAATAGTTAAAAAAGTAAATTAAGTAGTTCTTTATGTTTAAATAAAGTCGTGAAAAGCAGAGCCTCGTACACCACCAAGGGTTGCACGTAACTCTTCCCTTTCAGGGAGTTGGCAGCAAGTCTGCTCGCACTTTTAAGTATGTTGTCCAAATGAATCGGCGGTCCACCTTGTCACATTACGCTCGTCGCTTGCTGCAAGCCATCAAGTTCAGTGAAAAGCGCATCCTTACTGCCCTGCATCAGATGAACATCCATTCCTTTGACGCGGGGGACATTATCTGGGACCAGGGTTGCAACGTTCAGTCCTGGAGCTTCATCATCACGGGCCATGTTGCGGCTGTTGTGCTGGTGGACAAGGGCGGCCCCATGCCTGTTCAGATTTACGGGCCGCATGCCTGGTTCGGCGAGCAGTCCTTGTTGACCGGCCAGCCCAGCGATTTGCGCTACACCTGCCTGAGCTCGGTGGATGTGATCTCCATGAGCAAGCGGTGTCTGGACGAGGCGCTTTTAAGTGAGCCCGAATTCTTGCGGTTTTTGGTGGGGCTGGTGTCCTGGCGCGTGCAGCAGCAGATGGAAATGCTCACATTGATGCGCCTTGCCTATTCCCCTTTGCGGGTGCTCATGGCCCTGGCCCATTTTGCGGAGGCTCAGCGCTTCCACGCGGGTCCCGTCTTCGCGGCGAAATGCGATCCTGAACTCGACATCCCGATCGTGCAAGGTCAGCTGGCTTGCCTGTGCGGCGTCTCTCGCACCTTGCTCTCGGAATGCCTGCAACATCTGGCCCGCAGCGGCTGGGTCAAGCTGCGCTACGGCGTCATTGAGCTGCAAATGGCCGATACCTGGCGCCACTTTGCCCGCAGGCAGCGGCAGCGCCAGCACATCGTCATGCGTCCGTCCATTGCCGACTTGCTTGGCGAACTCGCTTTGGCGCACCAGGAACGTGTGCAAAACGAGCCGGATGGCGTTGACTTTTTTCTGAGCGTGCCGCCTCGCAGCCGCCTCGGCAGTGCCATTTCCGGCTTCACCGCCGTTGGTGCGCGGTGACGCCTTGCGGCAGCAGCTAACGAAAGTGCATTCTTGTGCAAGCAGCGCCGATGTCCAAAAAAGCACAGTAATTAAAAAATGTATTTTTTTCAAAGCTCATTTTTTGAGGCTGGGCAAGCTCCTACGGGAGTGTTCGGAAATCCGTTAAAAGTATACTTTTTAGCTTATTTATTTTCTGAATTAATATTAAGGTAATATTACCTGTCTGTAAAAAATTAAACACGATCTGAGCGAATCAAGGAGTCTGAAGGTGTCTTTACTGCCTTACACGAAGGGGCCCATCGTTCACCCGCGCAGTCTTCCGGCCTGCATGTCCCGCACTTGCAATCCGCGGCCGGCCGTATTCCGCAACTTCGGAGGTGTTTGTGAGTTCTGAAAGCGGTTCCGTATCCGTCTGGCCTGGCTATGTTGCGGCGGTCAGTTGCCTCGTGCTCAGCCTTTTGTTGCTCGCTGCCATCGTCGTGTCGCTCATCACGCAATTAGGTCCCCTTGCTGCGGCTCACAACGAGACCTTGCGCCAAGCCTCGCTTAAAAGATACCAGTCCCCCGGGGAGGATCCAGGGCTGGCAGGCCAATCTGCTCCATCAGCGCTTTCTGCGGGTGCCGCGCCCCCGCGCGTGCCAGCAGTCCTGAAGCGGTCGGGCGAATCTGCCGCAGCGTCGATCGCATTGCCCCGACAAGGCGATCCGCCAGCGGCGAAGGCCGCAGGTGAGTTGCGTCTGGTGTTTGATGCCTCCCTGGCCGATATTCCGGCCTCCCAGTTCAAGGACCTTGCCGCCGCGCTGGACCAGATCGACGCCCCGGTTGGCGGCCGCTGGCAGATATGGGCGGCGGCACCGGAGGCCGATGCACTGGCCTCTCGCACCACATTCAAGCTCATGCTGGCAGTGCGCAGCTACATGGTCAAGGCCGGTATTGCCGAGTCTTTGATGGACTTGCGCATGGTGCCTCAGGGTGCGCCTCCCGAGAGAGCCCGACGGGGCGAAATTGTGATCCATGTCGTCCCGCAGCGTCAGCTGCCGGCAGGCCAGCGCAGCTCATGAGTCACGGCGCCGAAGCTCCAAATTACTGGCCGGGCTATGTCGATGCCCTGACCAATGTCGTCTTGAATCTGCTGTTTCTGATCGGCGTTTTCACCATCGGCCTGGTCAGTCTGAATACGGAAGTGATGAACGCGGAGAAAAAAATTGCCGAGTTGGAGACCCTGTCTGTGGTGGCAGTGACGCAAATCGCCGCACCCCTGCCCGAGGTGCGCAAGCCGGTAAAAGCGAAACCTGCGGGTGCTCCCGCCTCGCAGCAGCGTGCAGAGGCCGCGCCGGCAGAGAGTGCCCTGGATCGCTCTCAACGCAGGATTGTGGAGTTGCGTTTTTACGCGACGCTTCCTGCGTCCGCTTTCGAAGCCGGTCTTCCTGAGCTGGCGGTGCAAGCGCGCGAGCCCAAGGTCTTGCTGGTCGCCGAATCACCCGAAGCCTACGTAAAGCGCCTTGTCAGTGGTCAGTTGCTGGGCAAGCTGAGTTTCGAGTTTCAGCAGTTTGTCTGGCCCCAAGCCGCGGTCTTGCCAGAGCTGACACCGGGCGCACCGGATGACAGCTGGTTGCTGCTCATGCTTGTCGACAAGGAAAACCCGCGTCTGCTGCGTGAAGCCTTCAGTCGTCTGAGCTCCGTCCGGACTGCCTACCTGCGCGCGGGCGTCGATGGCAGCAAATTGCGAATCCAGATTGACGCGGTTCCCCCGGCCTTGCGCAGGGTCGAAGGCCTGGACAACACCGTCTGGATCGTCAGGCGCTCTCCCGTTGCCCGTCCCTGATGCATCTCCTGGAGCCCCACTGATGCCCGTCCACGTGCAAACCACCCACCAATCAAACCCCATGAACCCCATGAAAAAACCGTCCAAGCCGAAATTCAAGCCTTTGGGTTGGTCCCGCCGCAGGGATGTTGCCATCGACTGGCTTGCCACCTTGTTGCCGGCAGCCATCTTGCTTCTGGGCGGACTGACGAAGTTCCGGGGTCCGGTCGAGTCTTCAATTTCCTCCACGCCCCATCCGGAACTGGTTTTCGCCATCATGCTGATGTTTGTCGTCGGCCTTGTGCTGACGTGCCGCGCGCTGTGGCGCTACACCCGTGAAGGCAATTTCCTTGTGCGCTGGAAAAAGGCAGACCAGAGAGATCGCCTTGCGCTCTTGCGGGCTCCCGGCAGCGACTCTTGCGTTGAACCGGTTTACAACATTCTCAGCGGGCAGCGGCCCGTGGCGGCGTCCCAGCGTCAGGCGGCCTTGCAGCACGAAACCGGCGAGGTGACGGCCCAGCTCGACGGCCAGTTGTTGCTGCCGAACTACCTGGCCGGTGCGCTCGTCGGCTTGGGCCTGGTTGGAACTTTTGTGGGTCTGCTCGGTACGCTGGACGATCTTGGAAAGTTGTTTGGCGCCCTCATGAACACGGGCAATGCCAGCCTCAGTCCTACCGAGGTGTTTGCCGACATGGTCCGGCGGCTGCAGGAGCCCATGCGCAGTATGGGCACCGCTTTCGTCGCTTCGCTCTACGGCCTGCTCGGCTCTTTGGTGCTGGGACTCAATACGCTCAGCGCGAGGAAGGTCGGTCGCCGCCTTGTCGGCGAGATCAATGAGCTGGTCAGGCGCCACGAGGTGAGCGTCGACAGTGAACTTGCGATGCAGCCAACTAGCGATTCAAGGGAAGTGCTGGAGGCCTACCGGTCGAATGCGGAGCAATGGCGCGCCTTGCTGGAGCAGATCAACGAGCAAAGCCAGCGGGGGCTCGCCGAGTCCGGGCTGCTTCGGCGCGACGTTCTTTCTCTGGCCGCTTCATGCAAGGAACTGGCGCAGGCAGTGCGTGAGAACACACTGGCCGAGCAGGAGTACCGCGCCAGCGTGCCACGCACCCGTTACTGGCAAGAAGCCTGGGCCAAGGTGCAGACCTATCTTCAGCGCTCCAACACCGACCAGGCTCTTGCTGAGCTGGGCCGCCAGACGCAGGTGCAAAACCAGGAGCTGCAGGCCATGGCCGCCTCCATGAAGCAAGTCGAAACCTTGTTTTCGGGCTACTTCAACCAGCAAATCAAGCTGACTTTGACCGTCGATCCTTCGCGGCCATCGAAATAAGGGAAAGAATTCATGGCAGACAAAGCGACGGGGTCTTCCCCGCCAGTCAAACCCGGAAAAAAGGCGCCGCCCAGCGCGGCTGTGCTTGTAGCCCAGTCTGATGTACCGGCGCCGGCCATTCCAGGCAAACCCAAGAGCGTGCGCCTGGGCATCACCAAGAGCGAGGTGCTGAAGGTTCAGGTCGTCGACACGGACTTCCTGATCTTTCTCAAGTCCGGAGGACAACTGCTCGTCAAGGACGGTGCGCTGAACGCTGCTTCAGAGCCTGCCTTTGAACTTACCTTCCTTGACGGATCTGTGCTGGGTCAGGACATGCTCGGTCAGTCCCCCTACGCCACCGACTCCTCGCTGACATCCGTGCCCTGGGGTGAAGCGGCGCCCGTGTCGCCGGTGCTGAGCGGCCCGCCACTCGCCGCGCCCGTCCAAGAGATAACCGGTCCCGTTTCAATGCCTGAGCCGTCGCTTTCGTCGCCTCCATTGCCTGAGCGGCCTGAGCCGTCTGTGGTGCCGCCACAACCGCTGCCCGAGCCCAAACCCCAGTTTTCAATGGGAACGCTGGCATCCATCGCAGCCCTGGCAGCCGCGGCAGGCGGGCTTTCGGGTTCGGGCAAGAGTGCATCGACCGACGCGGCTGCAGAGACGACGCCAATCACGCCTGTTACACCCGGGACACCGCTGGAGATTTCGGCCATGGCGGGTCCCGTGACCGTAGAGATGCGGGTAGAAGTTTTTGATGCGTTTGGCAGGCTGTTGGCCACCTCGCTGACCGACAGCAGTGGATATTTCGAGTTCATTTTGCCCCTGAGTTA
This sequence comes from uncultured Burkholderiales bacterium, assembly GCA_903941205.1. GTDB lineage: Bacteria > Pseudomonadota > Gammaproteobacteria > Burkholderiales > Burkholderiaceae_C > Polaromonas. Next base: position 16,421 of record CAJAOB010000226.1, read on the forward strand.
CCAGGGCTTGGTGTTGGTGCGGGTCAGCAGTATCAACGGAGGCGAAGCTGACTATGTTGACGAAACCACCGGAGAAGGCGTCAGCATGGATGTCAACTTGCGGGTGGTGCTCGAAGTCACGGGTGGCGCGAGCAATGTGGTTACCGTCACCCCCCTGACCGAACTGGCCGTGCAAACGGCCATGGCTCGCTCCGACCAAGCGGCAGAACCTACCCGGCCTCCAGAAAATGCGCTTGAAGTCAATCAGGAAATTGGCGCGCTGTTCGGGGTTGCCGATATCACCGGGCCAGTGACAGCGGTGGTGTCCGACTCCGGGGGAGAAAACACAAACTACAGCGAGTCAGATGGGGTTTCTGAAGCCGAGAAATACGGTCAGGTACTCGCAAAGTTGTCCGGCAATGACCAGGTCAGCGGGGGCGTTGATGAAACGCTGAAAACCTATCTGGCCGTCCTGACCGACGAAAGAATCAAGCCGGAAGACCGTCCTGCAGAGATCAGCAATCTGATCGCGCAAGGGGGCACCACGTTCGAAAACTCAAGCAGTGGCACGGCCGCCTATGCCGCGCTCACAAGCACTGCGCCAGGCGAACAACGAGTGCTTGTCCGGCCGTCGCTCCTGAGTCTTGCCAAAGCACAGGAGCTCATGAGTACGCCGCTGGCAGACGGCTTCATTCAGAGCGAAGAATACGCTTCGGGCTCCACCATCTTCACGCTCGCTGTCGCTCTGCCCAGTGCCAGCATCGTCGGCGACCTGCTCACTATCACGGTGCCGGCGACGGCCGGTGCGAGTGGTGCTCAGGCCCTGACGCTGTCCTACGCGCTGACCAGCGTCGATCTTTTCAACAGCTACGCCACCATCAGCATCACGGCGGAGCAGTTTCTTGCAACGGGCGATGGCGACAAGACCATCATGGCGCGGGTGACTGGTGAGAACGCTGCGGCGGTTGACTACTGGGCCTATACCCTTCACGACGGGATGCTGGTGCTGGACATGGCCAGACCTGCGGTCACTTCGGTGGCGATCACTGGCGACAGCGACGCGTCAAACGCAGTGCTCAACGGCGCAGACTCGGTCTTTGTGCTGGTCACCATGAGCAAGGTGACCACCGTCGCCAAGGACACCGAAGGCCGAGATCTCGTCTTGAAGCTCGATATTGGCGGAACGCTTGTTGATGCCCACTACGCGAGCGGCAGCGGCACCCGCGAATTGTTATTCAGCTACACCCTCACAGGCGGTGAAAACAGCGATGCTGCCGGTATCAGCATCCCGGCCAATGGCTTGTCCGGTCGCTTGAGCGATGGCAGCGGCAACGCGGCGACGCTTGGCTTCGCGGCGGTCTCGAACAACGCCAACTACACGGTCGACAACAGCGTTCCTGAAGCCGAGGTCCAGACCCTGGTTTTCAGCGAGGCCAATGGGTCGGTTGCTCCCTACTTAACCAACTACAGCGTCCAGGACCTCTCAGGCACGCTCTCCAAAGAGCTGGCCTCGGCGGAAAAGGTGCTGGTCTCCTTGGACGGGGGCTTGAGTTGGACTGAAGCCATCACCACCGGCACTAATTGGAAGCTGACCGGCGCCGCGCTGTCTGCCGACCCGACTGGGAGCCTGGCACTGGCCAAGGTGAGCAATCCGGCAGGCGGCAGCAGCACGCCTCGCAGCCAGTCTTATGCGCTGGACACCGTTGCGCCAGCCATCGTTGCAGTGACCATTCAGGGGGCCGAAGGCGTTGTCAATGGCACGCTCAATGAAGGTGACACGATCGAGCTGAACCTCACCATGAGCGAGGCCACCTTTGTCACCGGCGTGCCCCAGCTCGGGCTACTCGTTGGCGGCAGCAAGGTCTATGCTGACTACCAGTCGGGGTCTGGCAGCAAGAGCCTGATCTTTAGCTACAAGGTGCTGGCCGGCCAGAACGATTCCAACGGCATCAGCGTTCCCAGCAACAGCATCGTCCTGAACGCAGCGAGCTTGAAAGATGCGGCCGGCAACAACGCCCTTTTGTCGCAAGCCGGCCTGCCGGACAACTCCGCTTACAAGGTCGATACGCTGGCCCCCTCGGTTTCCGCAGTGGC
>CAJAOB010000227.1 GCA_903941205.1 uncultured Burkholderiales bacterium
CAACGCCATGTCATTGGCCATGTGGCAGGCGCTGGCCGGCGTGCTGGCGCAGATCCAGACCGACGACTCGGTGCGCGTGCTCTTGCTGCGCGGCCTGGGCGACCGGGCCTTTGTCTCGGGCGCCGACATCTCCGAATTTGAAACCCAGCGCAACTCCGAAGCCTCGGTGGCGATTTACAACCGCAGCGTGGAGCAGGCCCAGGAAGCGCTGTTTCGCTGCCGGGTGCCGGTGATTGCGGCCATCAGCGGCATCTGCTTTGGCGGCGGGCTGGGCCTGGCGCTCAGTTGCGACCTGCGCTACGCCAGCACGAGCGCCCGGTTCCGCATGCCCGCGGCGCGCCTGGGGCTTGGTTACGGCTTCAAGGGCATGAAAAGTTTCCTGAACCAGCTCGGGCCGATGTCGGCTGCCGAGGCCTTCTACACCGCCCGTATTTACACCGCCAGCGAAGGCGAGCGCCTGGGCATCGTGCAATCGGTGCATGAAGACGTGTTTGCGCATTGCCAGGCCCTGGCCGCGCAGATCGCCGAAAACGCACCGCTCACGGTGCGCGCTGCCAAGCAAACCATGATCAGCCTGCTGGACGGCGGCGAGCCCGACCGGGCGGCGCTGGATGCGGCGGTGGACGCCTGCTTCAAGAGCCAGGACTATGCCGAGGGCCGGCGCGCCTTTGCCGAAAAACGCACCCCGGCCTTCCAGGGGCGCTAAGACCTTCTTCAGCAACCAAAACGGGTAAACACATGAGCTCAGCACTTCAGGGCAAAACCATTTTGATCACCGGCGCCTCCGCCGGCATCGGCCGCGCCACGGCCATGACGCTGGCCCGCCACGGGGCGCACATCATCGCCCTGGGCCGCCGCGAGCCGGCGCTGCTGCAACTGCAGGCGGCGCTGCCGGCCGGCACGGTGCGCATTCTGGCGGGCGACCTCAATGACGACAACTACCTGCGGCAGATCGAGGCGCTGGCGCCCGAGGTCGATGTTTTCGTGAACAACGCCGGTGTCCTGCGCTACGCGCCCATCCTGGAACTCACGCCCGAAGATTGCGCCTGGATGTTCCAGACCAATGTGCTGGCGGCGCTGAAGATCACGCAGATTCTGGCGCGTGCCATGACCGTGCGCAAAAGCGGCCATCTGGTGTTCATGTCCTCGATTGCCGCACGCGAGGTCTACCGTATGGCCTCGGTGTACTGCGCCACCAAGCATGCCTTGTCGGCGTTGGCGCGCTCCTTCCGGCTCGAACTGCAAAGCTTTGGCATCAAGGTCACCGAGGTCGCGCCCGGCATGGTCGACACCGAGATTCGCGAAGGCAGCAACCATCCCGATGTGCTCGCCGCCGTGGCCACGCGCAAGTTCAAACCCCTGACCGCGCAAGAGGTGGCTGACGCTGTGGCCTACGCCTTGCTTAGCTCGCCCAACTGCTGCCCGGACCTGATCGAGCTGCGCCCGCAGGGCTCCTTTTAACCGACGCCGACCTTTTCTGGACCCTTACGGAGCAAACCATGGCCACCGCAAAAAAACCCACTTCCCTGAAACCGGTCAAACCGGTCAAACCGGTCAAAGCCGTGAAAGCCGTGAAGGCCGGCAAGCCGGCCAAAGCCAGCGCTGCGACTGAAAAAGTCAAGACCGCCAAGCCGGCAAAGACCACCCTGGCCGTAACGCCCGCCAAAGCAAGCAAACCAGCCAAGTTGGCCAAGACCAGCCAGCCCAAAGCGGCCGAGGCGCTGAAATCCGGCGCCAGCAAGGCAGCCGCGAAACCTGGAAAAGCCGGAAAAACCACGAAAGCCTCCAAGCCCGGCAAGCCAGCCAAATCAGCCAAGCCCGCCAAGCCGCCGGTGGTGAAGTGGAAACCGCAAAAGTTCGTGGTCAGTCATCTACAGGCGTCGGACTTCAAGGCCGGCTTGCGCAGTTACGCGCACTACCGCGACCTGGGCGTGGCCGAGGCCACGGGTGGCGCGGTGCAAGCGCACGTCATCCGGCTGCTCGGCAAGTGCGACCCCTCGGTCGTGGCCATCGAGCATTACCACGGCGTGCAGTTCCAGCTGGTCTACCTGCTCAAGGGCTGGATGATTGGCGAGTACGAAGGCCAGGGCAAGATCAAGATGAAAGCGGGCTCCTGCTGGATCCAGCCCAACGGCATTCGCCACACCGTGCTGGACTACTCGCCGGACTGCGAAATGGTCGAGATCATTTTGCCGGGCGACTTCAAAACCGTGACCCTGGGTTGAGCGCGGCTGAACTTCCGGCCGTACTTTCGGCCGGGGTGTCGCCGAGGTTTGCCCGTCCTTTTGTCTTTTCGTCTTTTCGTTTTTTCGCTTTATTCTTTTTGGAGCATGCTTGTGACACAGCGCAAAGTCTTGAGTCTGGTGGTGCCGCTGGTGCTGCTTGTCGTCTGGCAAATCGTCGGCAGCCGGCCGGGCATGCAAGCCATGTTGCCCAGCCCCTTGCTGGTGCTCACCGCCTGGCATGAATGGATTTTTGGTCAGGCCGGCATGGGTCTGGACGTCTACAAGGGCACCTGGCTGGCCAACGTCGATTACTCGGCCCGGCGGGTGGCGGCCGGCTTTTTAATCGCGGTGGTGGTGGCCACGCCGCTGGGGCTCTTGATTGGCTGGAGCCGTACGATGGCCACTTTGGCCGACCCGATGATCCAGATGTTTCGCCCGATTCCCATCACCGCCTGGCTGCCCTTTTCGATCGCCGCCTTTGGCATCACCAACATGGGTTCGATCTCGCTGATTTTCCTCGGTGGCTTCTTTGCCATCGTGGTCAACGCCACGCAGGGCGCCCGCGACGTCGACAAAAACCTGGTGCGGGCCGCCACCATGATGGGCGCCAGCCCCTGGGTCTTGCTCAAACGCGTGATCCTGCCGGCGGCGCTGCCAAATATTTTCACCGGCATGCGGATCGGGCTGGGCATCGCCTGGACGGCCGTGGTGGCCGCCGAGATGGTCGCCGTGAAGTCGGGCCTGGGTTATGTGCTGTGGGATGCCTACTACGTGGGCCGCATGGACATCGTCTTTGCCGACATGGCCTCGATCGGCATGATGGGATTTTTGAGCGACCGTCTGATCATCTGGATCGAGCGTCGCGTATTGAAGTGGCGTCTGCTGCAAAACCATTGAAACAGGTCTGGACATGTCTCATATTCACATCGACAAGTTATTCAAAACCTACCCGGGCACGCCACCGGTGCGGGCGCTCGAAAATATTCAGCTCGACATTGCGCCGGGCGAGTTCGTGGCTTTGCTAGGCCCTTCGGGCTGCGGCAAATCGACCTTGCTCAACACCATTGCCAGCTTTGAAGGCATCACGTCCGGAACCCTGACGGTGGGCGGCCAGAGCATCAAGGCGCCCGGACCTGACCGCGGCGTGGTATTTCAGGAAGCGGCCCTGTTTCCGTGGCTGACGGTCTGGGAAAACATCGTCTTCGGCCCCAAGGCGCAAGGCCTCAAGCCGGCTGATTACCAGGACCGCGCCGAGGAAATGCTGCGCATCATGGGACTGGCCGATTTTCGCAACCACCTGCCAATCCAGTTGTCTGGCGGTATGCGCCAGCGCGTGGGTATTGCCCGGGTACTGACGCTGGGCTCCAAAATATTATTGATGGACGAGCCCTTCGGCGCGCTTGATGCACAAACCCGGCTGTCGATGCAGGAGTTGCTGCTGTCGGTCTGGGACCGCCTGAAACCCACCATCATTTTCGTGACGCATGATATTGATGAGGCTATTTTCCTGGCCGACAAGATTTACATCATGTCGGCCCGGCCGGGTCGGATTGAAACGGTTCTGGATACCCATTTCGCCAGACCCCGGGCGATTGAATTGACGGCCACCCAGGCTTTCAACGAACTCAAACTCTCGATCCTCAAAACCATACGCCAGCACTGAGGACGGAAACCGGGCGGGAAATGGGGTTTGGCCCGGCCTCAGGCGCGCCGTACGTCATTCAGGCTGGCAATTTATCGCCCCTCATTCAAGGGTATGAACGAAAAAAACCGGCCTTCTCAGGCCGGTTTTTTTGCGAGGATTAACTATGCCGGTTTCAGCGACCGCGAATCTCTTTGGCCAGGCTGTCGTCATACAGGGCGGCCGCCTCTTTGGTGACATCGGTCTTGATGACGCCTTGCTTGAAAGAAGCCTCTGCCAGACGGGCCACCTGGTCACGGTCGAGCACGCCGCCAAGTTTGATCAGCTTGTGCGACTCACGGGTGATTTCGGCTGGCAAACCGGTGTACTGCGAATAAGCAGCGATGAAAGCCCTGCTGTCAGCAGCGAGTTTGGCTTCAGCATTGAGGTAGGCCCACATGAAACGCTTGATGACTTCGCGGCGTTTGGCGTAGGACTCGCCGGACGCTGCCAGCAGACCGAGTTCCTGGCCGACGGCCTTGGACTTGCTGTAGTCCACCAGGTTGGTTGCGAAATAGGCTTCGCCTTCAGCGACCACCTGGGATTCAAAGGGCTCCCAGCTCAGCATGGCGTCAATATCGCCGCGCTTGAGGGCCTGCACAAAAGCCGTTCCGCCGCCTTGAATGTTGATCGCCTGGAAGGTGTTGTAGGGGATATTGTTTTCAACCAGCGTCATGGCCCAGGCAAACCAGACGGCAGAACCCGGCGCAACCGCGATTTTCTTGCCCTTGAGGTCTGCCCAGTTATTGATGGTGACGCCTTTTTTGACCACCAGATACTTGGGCGAGGCCGCCACGCCGCTCAGGCCGATGATGTTTTTGCTACCCTGGCTGGCGGCAATGGCCAAGTCGGCAGGGCCTACCACCGAGACGTCGACCGAGTTGGAAATCAGGGCGGTGCGAGCGTCTGCATAACGAACGAATTCGGCGCGCTTGACCTCGATGTTCATTTTCTTGAGCTCTTCTTCAACCAGGTGCAAGGGCGAGACCTGGCCGACCTTGACATAACCGATGGTGATGACCTCTTTGGTCGGCATCGGGCTGGGCATGGGCGTGATGGCGAATGCCGAGTGCATCGCACCCAGCAAACCCAGCGCTGCAATTGCAGCAGTTTTAAAAAATACCATGAGAAATCTCCATCAATAAAGTTGAAACACTGAAACAAAACCGGCGCCACCAGAGCCTTCAGACTTGTCGATGGAAACCTTTCAGGCTCTGGCAATGAACCGTGAATCCAGCGTTTTTCGAGTTTCTAAGCGGGGCTGAGAGATAACCCCGGCAGCAAACCGAGCACCCGCGAAAAACCGGTGCGACAAGACCAAACGAACTATCATTGATTATCATCTTATAAAGAGCTGGAGAACAATATATGGCTAACCCGCGTATCCCCTACGTTTTTTCCAACGAAGGGCGACGGCTGATAGCTCCGAAAGAGGGCGCCATACTGGTGCATCTGGTGGTCAATGTAGAGCACTGGGTGTTTGACGCGCCCATGCCGCGCACCATCATCACGCCGCCGCACGGCAAGGAAACCGTGCCCGATGTGCCCAATTTCAGCTGGGCCGACTACGGCATGCGCGCCGGATTGCCGCGCATCATCGAGGCGATCCAATCGCGTGGCCTGCCGGCCTCGACCAGCATCAATGCCGGCGTGATCCAGGCCTATCCGCGCGCCGCAGAGGCGATGCACGAAGCGGGCTGGGAGTTCGTCGGTCACGGCGTGCACCAAAAAGCGCTGAACCATGCCGAGGGCGAAGAAGCGCTGATCAAAAGCAGCCTCGACATGATCGAGTCCTTCACCGGCAAGCGCCCCAAGGGCTGGCTCAGCCCGGGGCTGCGCGAGTCCTTCGACACGCCCGAGATCCTCAAGGGCCAGGGCATCGACTACGTCTTTGACTGGGTGGTGGACGACGTGCCGCACTGGATGCACACCCGGCGCGGGCCCTTGCTGTCCCTGCCGTACAACCTAGAAGTCAATGACTCGATCATTTACGCCGTCGAGCGGCACAGCTCCAACGAGATGTACATGCGCCTGGAAAACACCTTGCGCCTGTTTGAGCGCGAGGCCCAGCAGCATCCGCGGGTGCTGGCGATCGGCCTGCATCCCCACCTGATCGGCGTGCCGCATCGCTTCGAGAGCCTCGAACGCATGCTGGACCTGCTCATGAAAACGTCCAATGTGTGCTTCATGACAGGCCAGGCCATGGCCGACTGGTACACCGGCCAGGTCCCGGCGCCCGCGCCTTGAGCGCTGCCTGTTCTTCTTTCTTCTTTCTTCTTTCTTCTTTCTTCTTTCTTCTCCTTTCTTCTTTCCGCACCCCACCGACACTCGTCAAAGGTCAACGTGAATTTACAGCTACAACAAAAACGTGTTTTGGTCACCGGCAGTTCCAAGGGCATCGGCCTGACGATCGCCATGGCATTTGCCCGCGAGGGCGCGCAGGCGATTCTGGTGGCGCGCGACCAGGGCAATTTCGACAAGGCCTTGCAGGCCTTCGCCCAGGCGGGTCTGCCGGCGCCCGAAACCGTGGTCATGGACTTGTCGGCGGCCGGCGCGGCCGGGCAGCTCAAGGCGCTGGTCCCTGAGGTTGACATTCTTGTCAACAACGCCGGCGCCATTCCCGGCGGCTCGATCGAGGACGTCGACGAAGCGCGCTGGCGCAGCGCCTGGGAACTCAAGGTGTTCGGCTACATCAACCTGACCCGCGCCTACCTGCCCATGATGCAGGCCCGCGGCCACGGCGTGATCTGCAACATCATCGGTATGGCCGGCGCGGCACCGCGCGCTGACTATATTTGCGGCGCCACGGGCAACGCAGCGCTGATGGCCTTTACCTGCGGCGTGGGCGGCGACAGCATCAAGCACGGCGTGCGGGTCTTCGGCATCAACCCCTCGCCCACGCGCAGTGACCGCATGCAAGGCATGCTCGAGCAGCAGGCGGCCAAGAATCTGGGCGACGCCAAGCGCTGGACCGAGCTGACCAGCAAGTTCCCCATGGGACGCTTGGCCGAGCCCAGCGAGATGGCCGAACTCGCGGTCTTTTGCTCGTCCCCCCTTTGCAGCTACCTCAGCGGCAGTGTCATCAACGTCGACGGCGGCCAGTTGTACGCCACCGCAGCCAAGTAAGAAAACCATGAACCAGCAGAATTTCCCCGAATTGCGCGAAGGTGTGCGCCAGGTCGTGACAGCCTTTGACTCGCGCTACTGGCAAGAAGTCGACGAAGCCCGCGCCTTCCCTGAAAAGTTCGTCACCGCGCTGACCGAAGCCGGCTGGCTGGCCGGGCTGATCCCCGAGGCCTACGGCGGCTCGGGCCTGTCGCTGACCGAAGCCAGCGTGGTGATGGAAGAGATCAACCGCGCGGGCGGCAACTCCGGCGCCTGCCACGGCCAGATGTACGTGATGGGCTGCATCGTGCGCCACGGCTCCGACAAACAAAAACAAGATCTGTTGCCGCGCATCGCGCGCGGCGAGATCCGCATGCAGTCCATGGCCGTGACCGAGCCAAGCACTGGCAGCGACACCACCAAACTCAAGACCACGGCCGTACGCAAGGGCGACCGTTACGTGATCAACGGCCAGAAAGTCTGGACTTCACGCCTGCAACATTCCGACTACATGCTGCTGCTGGCCCGCACCACGCCGCTGGCCGAAGTGAAGAAAAAAAGCGAAGGCCTGTCGGTGTTTCTGGTCGATCTGCGTGAAGCCGTCGGCAAGTCCATCACGGTTCGGCCGATCCGCAACATGGTCAACCACGAGACCAACGAGATCTTCATCGACAACCTCGAAGTGCCGGTTGAAAACCGCATTGGCGAAGAAGGCAAAGGCCTGAAATACATCCTTGACGGCCTGAACGCCGAGCGCATCCTGATTGCCGCCGAGTGCATTGGCGACGGCTACTGGTTCACCGACAAGGCCAGCGCTTACGCCAAGGAGCGCATGGTCTTTGACCGCCCCATCGGACAGAACCAGGGCATCCAGTTCCCGATTGCGCGAGCCTTTGTGAACGTCGAGGCGGCCAGCCTGATGCGCTACCGCGCCTGCGAAATGTTTGACGCCGGCATCAACTGCGGCGCCGAGGCGAACATGTCCAAGCTGCTGGCGGCCGATGCCTCCTGGGAGGCGGCCAATGTCTGCCTGCAAACGCACGGCGGCTTTGGCTTCGCCGCCGAATACGACATCGAACGCAAGTTCCGCGAAACCCGGCTCTACCAGGTCGCGCCCATATCGACCAACATGATCCTGTCTTATGTCGGCGAGCATGTGCTGGGCATGCCGCGCTCTTACTGAAAGACCCGCATGAGCACGCCAGGGACCGACTTCAGCGCCTGGGTCGGCAAGCGCCAGACCGTCACCGACATCATCAGCCCGGTGCAGGTGCGCCAGATGGCCGCCACGCTCGACGATGCGCAGCGCATGGTGCAGCCGGACTGCGCGGTGCTGCCGGCCGGCTGGCACTGGCTGTATTTCAATCCGCTGGAGCAGCAAGCCAAGCTGGGAACGGACGGGCATCCGCTGCGCGGCGACTTTTTGCCGCCAGTGGCGCTGGAGCGGCGCATGTGGGCCGGCAGCCGGCTGCGCTGGCAACGGCCGTTTGAAGTCGGCATGGCGGTTGAAAAGCGCTCCGAGATTCTCAAGATCAGCCACAAGAGCGGGCGCAGCGGCGACATGGTCTTTGTGACCTTGGCGCACCGCTACCACGACAGCCTGGGCCTGTTGCTCGAAGAAGAGCACGACATTGTGTACCGCGACAAGGCCGGCGAGGCGGAGCTGGCCGCGCTCAGGCACACGGGCGCGCGAATCCGCGCTGGCGAGCACGCGTTTGAACGCCAGGGCGAGCACCTGCAAGCGGTGCGCGCCGACGCGGTGATGCTGTACCGCTATTCGGCCGCCACCTTCAACGGTCACCGCATCCACTATGACGCCGACTACTGCCGCGAGGTCGAGGGCTACCCGGGGCTGGTGGTGCATGGGCCGCTGATCGCCACCTTGCTGCTGAAGCTGATGGCGCAGCAAGTCGCCCCCGGCCGCGCGATTGCCACATTCGAGTTCCGCGCCACGCAGCCGACCTTCGAACTCTGCGGATTTCACCTGCATGCCGCGCACGAGTCGGCTCAGGTCTGGCGGGTCTGGTCGACCAACAACCTCGGGCAGGTCGGCCTGGACGGGCGCATCAGCCTGGCCTGAAGGCCGTGCATTGGCCGAGCATTGGCCGTGCATTTGGCCGAGCATTTGGCGCCGGGCCGGCGCCGGCGCGCCGTGTTCGATCCGGGCCGGTCATTCGCTGTGAGTGACCGGTGGGTGTGCGGTGAGTGACCGGTGAATGTGAGGCTGAGGGGCTCACCGCCCTTCTTACAATGACCGCATGACTTTTCTCGACATGCTCGGCGCGGCCGAACGCCAGAACCAATCCATGCTGTGCGTCGGCCTCGACCCGGAACCCGGCAAGTTTCCCGGCAAGTTCAAGGGCGATGCCAATAAGATTTACGACTTTTGCGCCGCCATCGTCGACGCCACGGCCGATCTGGTGATCTCTTTCAAGCCGCAGATCGCCTACTTTTCAGCGCACCGCGCCGAAGGTCAACTCGAGCGACTGATGGCGCACATGCGCCGTGTCGCGCCTGGGGTGCCCATCATTCTGGACGCCAAACGCGGCGACATCGGCAGCACCGCCGAGCAGTACGCCATCGAAGCCTTTGAGCGCTATGGCGCCGATGCCGTGACGCTGTCGCCCTTCATGGGCTTTGACTCGGTCGCGCCTTATTTGAAATACGCCGGCAAGGGCGCGTTTTTGCTGTGCCGCACCTCCAACCCTGGCGGCGACGACCTGCAAAACCAACGCCTGGCGTCCATTGAAGGCCAGCCGCTGCTCTATGAACATGTGGCCCGGCTCGCGCAAGGCCCGTGGAACCTGAACGGCCAGCTCGGGCTGGTGGTCGGCGCGACTTATCCGGCCGAAATCGAGCGCGTGCGCCAGGTCGCGCCCACGCTGCCGCTGCTGATTCCCGGCGTTGGCGCGCAGGGCGGCGACGCCGTCGCCACGGTTCGCGCCGGCTACAAGGCGGGCGCGCCCATCATCGTCAATTCCTCGCGGGCCATCTTGTACGCCTCCGCTGGCGAAGACTTTGCGCAAGCGGCGCGGTGCGAAGCCCTCCGAACGCGCGACATCCTGCAGGCGGCGCGCGGCTAGCAGCGGCGCCCCAGCCCCGACCGGCGCCTCAGTCGATGTAGCGCAGGCCGGCTTTTTCCAGCGGCTCGCGCATCTTGTACATGTCCAGGCCGAGCTCGCCGGCGGCAAACCGGGCGCGCTTGTCGGCTTCCAGCGCTTCGCGCTTTTCAGCCGCATCAGCCACGGCCATGGCCCGGGCCGCAGGCACCACCAGCACGCCGTCGATGTCGGCAATGACGACGTCGCCCGGATGCACCAGCGCCCCGGCGCAAACCACCGGAATGTTGACCGAGCCGAGCGTGGCCTTGATGGTGCCCTTGGCATGAATGGCGCGCGCAAAGACCGGAAAGTCCATGGCCGTGAGATCGGCCACGTCGCGCGCCCCGCCGTCAATGACCAGACCCAGAGCGCCGCGCGCCCGAAAGGACGTGGCCAGCAGGTCGCCAAAAAAGCCGTCGCTGTTGTCGCTGGTGCAGGCGGCCACGGCCACGTCGCCGGGCTGCAACTGCTCGGCCGCCACGTGCATCATCCAGTTGTCGCCGGGCTGCAAGAGAATCGTCACCGCCGTGCCGCACAGGCGGGCGCCGGGGTAGATCGGCCGCATGTAGGGCTTCATCAAGCCCACGCGTCCCATGGCCTCGTGCAGTGTGGCTACGCCGAAGCGGGCCAGCTTGTCGACGGCAGCTTTGTCGGCGCGCACGATGCGCCGCCTGACGACGCCGAGCTGGTTGAGGAGGCTGTTGTCGCTCATGGTCAGAGGCCTTTGCTTTTCAGGGCGGCATCCAGGCGCGGAAACACCCGGCGCGCGTTGCCTTCATAAATCTGAAACCGGTCCGCGTCCGAGAGGATCGTCGAGGCCTCGAGGTAACGCCGGGTGTCGTCGTAGTAATGGCCGGTCTGCGGGTCGATGCCGCGCACGGCGCCAATCATCTCGGAGGCGAACAGCACGTTCTTCACCGGGATCACGGTGTTGAGCAAGTCAATGCCGGGCTGGTGGTAGACGCAGGTGTCAAAGAAGATGTTGTGGAGCAGGTGTTCTTCGAGCAGCGGCTTTTTCAGCTCTTGCGCCAGACCGCGAAAGCGGCCCCAGTGGTAGGGCACAGCGCCGCCGCCGTGCGGAATGATGAAGCGCAGGGTCGGAAAATCCTTGAACAAGTCACTCGTCAGGCATTGCATGAAAGCGGTCGTATCGGCGTTCAGGTAATGCGCGCCCGTGGTGTGAAAGCAGGCATTGCAGCTGGTGCTGACGTGAACCATGGCCGGGATGTCGTACTCGACCATTTTTTCGTAGATCGGGTACCAGTGGCGGTCGCTGAGCGGCGGCGAGGTCCAGTGGCCGCCCGAGGGATCGGGGTTGAGGTTGATGCCAACGTTGCCGTAGTCCTTGATGCAGCGCTCGAGCTCGGGAATGCAGCTGGCCGGGTCGACGCCCGGCGACTGCGGCAGCATGGCGGCGGGAATGAAATGCGCAGGAAACAGCTGGCTGACGCGAAAGCACAGCTCGTTGCAGATCGCCGCCCAGGTTTGCGAGGTGTTGAAGTCGCCGATGTGGTGCGCCATGAAGCTGGCGCGTGGCGAGAAGATGGTCAGGTCGCTGCCGCGCTCTTTCATCAGCCGCAGCTGGTTGGCCTCGATGGACTCGCGCAGCTCGTCGTCGCTGATTTTGAGATCCGCCGCGCGAGGGCCGGCCGACGGGTTGTTCAGGCTGGCGATCTGCTGCTTGCGCCAGTCCTCCAGCGCCTTGGGTGCGGTGGTGTAGTGGCCGTGGCAGTCGATCACGAGGGCTGGGTTTGGCATGCGGTGTTCCGGGGCTGGGGTGCGGTGTTTCTGGGGGTGTTTCTGGGGGTCTTGCAAGGCGCTGTTGGCGTGCTCAGCCAGCTTGGCCGCGGAGGTCGGGATGGCCGGCCCAGACCGCCCGGGGAATCAGCGCCTGGCCGCGCATCAGCAGCCGAGCGGTGCGCAGCAGGGCGGCGCGCCTGACTTGTTGCGGCTGCGCCGGGTCCAGTTCGAGCTCGACGCTGAATTCGCCGCTCGGGTGCTCGACCGACACGCTTTGGGGCACGCCCTCGGACAGGCTTTGGCGAGAGCCCGCGGGCAACACGGCCACGCCTTCGCAGACCGAGCCCGGCAACACGCAAGCGGTACCGACCGTGACCGCGGCCAGCACGCCGATGGCGTCATGGCAGACGTGCGGAATGAAGCTGCGCGTGCACAGCGTGCCGCCCTGCCGGGGCGGCGCGATCAGCGTCATCTTGGGATAGTTTTTGGCGCTCACGTCGCCCAGTTGCATGGCGTGGCCGCAGGCGATACGCAAGCGTTCGAGGCGCGCCCTGAGTTCGCTATCGGCATTGAGTTCGGCCACGCTTTCATAGCCGGTACGGCCAACCGCGCTGGCCTTGAGCAACACCAGCGGCATGCCGTTGTCGATGCAGCTGACGTCAAGCCCGTCGATCACATCGCGCACCCGGCCGGTCGGCAGCAAGCCCGGCGCGACCGAGCCGGCGGTGTCCAGAAAATTAATCGCGATCGGCGCGGCGCAGCCCGGCGCGCCGTCAATGCGCGCGGCGCCGGCGTATTCCACATAGCGCCGGCCCGCAGCGTCCGGCAGCAGCGGCGTCAGCACCGTGATGTCGCACTGCATGCCGGTGTTGAGCGTGAGCACGCGCAAGGTGGTGCGGTCAGCCTGCGCGCGGACCAGGCCCGTCTCCAGCGCAAAGGGCACGACGGCTGCCAGCATGTTGCCGCAGTTGGGCGTGGTGTCGACCGTGTCGCCGGCGGGCTGCAGCTGCGCAAACAGAAAGTCGAGATCAACGCCCGGCGTGCGGCTCAGAGCCACCAGCCCGGCCTTGCTGGTCAGCGGATGCGCGCCGCCCAGACCGTCGATCTGCCGCGCATCGGGCGAGCCCATCAGCGCCAGCAGCACCTTGTCGCGGGTGGGCAGGTCCGCAGGCAGGTCCGAGGCCAGAAAAAACGGGCCCTTAGAGGTTCCGCCGCGCATGAACAGGCAGGGGATGGCGGTTTGCATAGGCAAATTTTAAGGACGAGCCCCGCCTGGCGGGAATTTCCCGCTCACTAGCTGTTATCAGGAATTGCTATAACAAGCGGGTCGCTATTTAATAAATCAAGACGATGGACCTCAAACAGATCGAGTCATTTGTGCGGGTGGCCGAGCTGGGCAGCTTCACCCGCGCGGCCGCCGCTCTGGGCCTGCCGCAGCCGCTGCTGAGCCGGCATGTGCGCCAGCTCGAGGTGGAACTGCGCCAGACATTTTTGTGGCGCAACGGGCGCGGCGTGACGCTGACCGAAGCCGGCAGCGTGCTGCTCGAGCACGGCCGCGGCATCTTGCACCAGGTGGCGCTGGCGCGCGAGGAGCTCGGTGCGGTGCGCGGCGCGCTGGCCGGCCATGTCTCGATCGGGCTGCCGCCCAGCCTGAGCAAGCTGGTGGCGGTGCCGCTGACGCTGGAGTTCAGGCGCTGCCTGCCACAGGCGCAGCTGACGCTGACCGAGGGCTTTTCGGTGGTGATGCAGGAAAGCCTGCGCTCGGGCCGGCTCGACATGGCGCTGCTCTACAACACGCCGGCCTCGCCCGACCTGGAGTGCCAGCTGCTGCACGGTGAAGCGCTGGTGCTGATCTCGTCGGCGGCCAGCGCGCTCCGGCGCCCCGGGGCACCGCCCAAGGCGCTCAAAGCGCGCATGGCGCTGGCCGACCTGGCGACGCTGCCGCTGATCGCGCCGAGCCGGCCGAACGCTTTTCGCCTGCTGATCGACGCGGAGTTGCAGCGCATGGACCTCACGCCGAAGATCGTGATGGAAGTCGACGGCCTGCATGCGATCCTGGACCTGGTGCGCGAAGGCCTGGGCTTTGCGGTGCTGCCGCCTTACACACTGAGCCACGTACCGCAACCGCACCCGTTTGCCACCCACGCGCTGCACAAGCCGCGCCTGATGAGCGAGCTGATGCTGGTGACTTCGGCCCGCCGCCCCAGCACCGGAACCCACCGGCAAGTGCGCGCCCTGGTGGCAGAAGTCGTGAAAAAAGCCATCGCCGCCTACGTCTAGCCGACGGCGCCGTCAACAAAATCCGATCGCCCAGGGGCGCGGCGGCTGGCGCTTTCGTTATAGCTGCTATGCCTTGGCGTGTTCGCGCAGGCCACCTAAGCTTCGCGCTGGCAAACGCTTTGCGCCTTTGCCCCTTTTTAAGCCCTTTTTTCTTTGCGCTGCCTTTGAAGCGCCTGCGCTGAAAGCTGCACGGCGTCCTGCCCTCAAGAACCCGCCTTCTTCTTCACCCACAGACCACCATGCCCCTTCTTCAAACTCCCTCGCTCCGACTTGCGGCCCTCACCGGTTTGCTGCTGGCGCTGGGCGCTGGCGCGCAGGCCCAGACCAGCGCCGCGGCCTACCCGAACAAGCCGATCCGGCTGGTCGTGCCGTTCACGCCCGGCGGCAGCACCGACATCCTGGCGCGGGCCATCGGGCAAGAATTCGGCAAGGCCTGGGGCCAGAGCGTGGTGATTGACAACGTCGCCGGTGCCGGCGGCAGCATTGGCGCCGACAAGGTGGCCAAGGCCCCCGCCGACGGCTACACGCTGCTGATGGGCCACATCGGCACGCTGGCCGTCAACCCCAGCCTGTACCCCAAGCTGCCCTACAACCCGGTCACCGACTTCGCGCCCGTGGCCTGGGTGGCGCGCGTGCCCAACGTGCTGGTGGTGCATCCGGGCGTGCCAGCCAAAACCACGCAAGAGCTGGTGGCGCTGGGCAAGTCGCGCCCCGGCCAGCTCAACTACGGCTCCGGCGGCAATGGCAGCGCGGCCAACCTGGCCACCGAATACTTCAAGATGCAGACCGGCACCTCGCTGCTGCACATTCCCTACCGCGGCACCGTGCCGGCCACGACCGACTTGCTGGGCGGGCAGATTCAGGTGCTGTTCACCGGCGCGCCGGCCTTGCTCGGCCACATCAAGAGCGGCCAGTTGCGCGCACTGGCGGTGTCTTCGCCGCAACGCCTAGAGGCGCTGCCCGATGTGCCGACCGTGGCCGAAGCGGGTTATCCGGGTTTCGAGGCCGACCAGTGGTATGGCGTGGTGGCACCCGCCGGCACGCCGCCGGAGATCGTGCGCAAGCTCAATGCGCAGATCAATCTGGCACTGGCGTCGGCCGAGATGAAAGCCCGCCTGAGCAGCGAAGGCGCGACCGCCACGCCAACTACGCCCGAGGCCTTCGGCCAGCACATCGTGCGCGAGCTGGCCCGCTGGAAGCCGGTCATCAGCTCGGGCCGCGTTAAGGCCGATTAAGGCCGATTAAGGCCAGATTAGGGCCAATCAAGGCCGCCCCACCGAACCCCCAACGCCCGACACCCGACACCCGACACCCACCAGGAGCCTTGCATGGCCAGCATCATTGGCGCGGTCGCCGCCTCACATACCCCCACCATCGGCTTCGCGCTGGACAGTGGCAAGCAGCAAGACCCGGTCTGGGCGCCCATCTTCAAGGCCTTCGAAGCGCCCCGCGACTGGCTGGCGCGCGAAAAGCCTGACGCGCTGGTGCTCATCTACAACGACCACATCTCCTCGTTTTTCCTTGACCACTACTCGGCCTTTTCGCTGGGCGTGGGCGAGCGGTTCAGCCCGGCCGACGAAGGCGGCGGCGCGAGGGCACTGCCGCCGCTGGCCGGGCATCCGGCGCTGGCCGCGCACATCGGGCAATCGGTCATGGCCGACAACTTCGACCTGTCCTTCTTTCAAGACCGGCCGCTGGACCACGGCTGCTTTTCGCCACTGTCGCTGCTGTTGCCGCATGAGGGCGGCTGGCCGGTGCCGGTGATTCCACTGCAAGTCGGCGTGTTGCAGTTCCCGACGCCCAGCGCGCGCCG
>CAJAOB010000228.1 GCA_903941205.1 uncultured Burkholderiales bacterium
CCTTGCGGGAATTGCGAATCGCATCGTCCTTGCTGCGCTTCAAGTCATGCATGGCAATCGTCGTAGTGACGACCGCGTCCAGAATGCCCTCGGGAATTTCGCGCTCCACGCCCTTTTTGTCGGTGTAGAGGATGGCCGGGTTGGTCATCAGGTGGCCCACGTTGCGCAGGAACATGAGCGAGCGGCCGTGCAGCTTGACGGCCTTGCCTTTGCCGGACGGCGGCGTGTAGATGCGGTCGGCGTTGAGCCCGCGCGTGAGGGTCTGGCCACCTGTTTGAAAGCTCTCGGTGAGCGTGCCGTGCTAGATGCCCAGCCAGTTGCTGTAGGCCAGCACTTTGTCGTCGGCATCGACCACGGCGACCGAGTCTTCGAGGTCGAGGATGGTGGACAGCGCGGCTTCAAGCACCAGGTCGCTGACACCGGCCGGGTCGCTGGCGCCAATCGGCGTGCTGCGGTTGATCTGGATGTCCAGGTGCAAGCCGTTGTGCTGCAAGAGCACGGCACTCGGCGCCTTGGCTTCGCCCTGAAAACCCATGAACTGCTTGGCATCGGCCAGGCTGGTGTTGCTGCCGTCCTTGAGCTTGACGGCGAGCTTGCCGTCCTTGATGCGGTAGCCGACGGCGTCCACATGCGAGCCCTTGCGCAGTGCGGCCGTGCGGTCCAGCACATGGCGGGCGTATTCAATGACTTTGGCGCCGCGCCGGGGGTTGTAGCCCTTGCCTTTCTCGCAGCCGTCGTCTTCGGAGATCACGTCGGTGCCGTAGAGCGCGTCATACAAGCTGCCCCAGCGCGCATTGGCCGCATTGAGCGCGTAGCGCGCGTTGAGCACCGGCACCACCAGCTGCGGGCCGGCTTGCACGGCAAGTTCGGCGTCCACGTTGGCGGTGGTGATGCGCGCCTTGGCGGGTTGCTCGACGAGGTAGCCGATCTTCTTCAAAAACGCTTCGTAGCCCGGCATGTCGGTGATCGGGCCGGGATGGGCCTTGTGCCAGGCGTCGATCTCGCTTTGCAGGCGGTCTCGCTCGGCCAGCAAGGCGATGTTTTTGGGCGCCAGGTCGGCGACCAGCTTGTCAAAGCCTTTCCAGAACGCCGCGCTTTTGACACCGGTTCCCGGGAGCACTTTGTCTTCGATGAATTGGTAAAGGGTGGTGGCGACTTGCAGGCGATGGCTGGCGGTACGGGCGGTAGACATTTTTTCTCCTGGGGCTGATTTGAAAACGGTCAATGAAAAGGTGGAAAACCAAAAAAGTGGGCGGGGCGCAAGGAACTGGGCGGTGGCGTTGCGCGGCCGGGGTCAGGGCGTGAAAAACGCCAGGACCTCGCGCAGGTTGGGGCCGGTCCGAAGGGGCTGGGTGCCGAGTTCTTCAAAGGGCAAGTTGTAGCGGTTCACCCACAGCGTCTGGTAGCCAAACCAGGTCGCGCCCAGCGCATCCCAGCTGTTGCAGCTGACAAACACCACTTGCGAGGCCGGCAGGCCAAGCGCCCGGGTGCCCAGCGCATAAGCGTCGGGATGGGTCTTGTACTGGCGAATGCTGTCGACGCTGATCACGTGGTCAAGCAAACCGTCGAGCCCGGCACTGCGCACCGCAATCCCCAGCATCTCGGGGTCGCCGTTGCTCAGGATGCCGGTGGCAATGCCACGGCTCTTGAGCTGTTGCAAAACCTCGCGGTTTTCCGGAAAAGCCGACAAATGCCGGTACTGGTTCATCAGCTGCTGCTCGTGCTCGCTGCTCAGGGTGAGGCCCAACCGCTTGCAGGCGTAGCGCAGGCCAGCGCGCGTGAGCTCCCAAAACGGCTGGTAAACCGACTCGCGCGCGGGCCCGCGCCGGCTGGTCGTGACCAGACGGGTGTATTCAATTTGCTTGTCGCGCCACAACAGCCCCAGCGCCTGTCCCTGGCCCGGAAACAATTGCTCTGCAAGCAAGCCGACGCTGTAAACATCGAACAAAGTGCCGTAGGCGTCAAACAGCACCGCACCAGGAAACTGGGGCGTGCGCAGAGCCGAAACGCGGTTTTTGTCCATCCCCTTACTTTATTACGAACTCGCTTGATGATTGATGGGGGCCATAGAGGTTTATCCATGACTTATTTAGATGCAATAGAACTCTGGAAGGCTGGAGGCACTGGCGCTCTGGGCCAGGCTCCCGCCGGGAGTCACGCGCCAAAGTTCGCTTCCTGGGCAGGGCTTGCTTGAGCGCGCATGCGGCCACGGCCATGAGCGATACCCGTCACCCGAAAGAACAGCGCGCGCAGACCCGCCAGACGGCATGAAAAACGCGAAAAGTCCGTGGCGGCGTCGCAGCAAGCTCGGCAGAAAAAATTAAGCGCGACGCGAATTTACGATAATCATTACATGCACCGACGTCATTTTATTAAAGCGGTTTTTGTTTCTTCAACCCCCGCGTGCGCATGGGCGTCAAATCAGGCACGCGGCGAACTCCCGCGCGACATCAAGCTGATCGCGACCGGCGCGCCAGCGGGTGGACCCGACGTGGTGGCCCGATCGATCGCCGAACACCTGGAAGCCCGGCATGGCTTTAGCGTTCAGGTTCTCAATCAGCCCCAGGTCAATGGGGAACGAGCGCTCGCGCAGTTCAGGGAACTGGCAGCTGATGGTCGCCACTGGTTATTGGCCCATGACAGCGCGCTGGTCATCAACCCGAGCGTCTACCCCCGCGCAGACAAGAACCCGCTGGCCGGACTGGCGCCGGTGGCTCAGGTCGGGAGCAATTCGTTTTTCTTGCTCGTCAAGGCAGATGATCCGATCGACTCCGTGGCGGAACTGGTACGGCAGGCACGCGCCGCCGCCGAGCCCTTGCATTACGGCAGTGGCGGCGTTGGCAGCATGCACCATCTTGCGATGGAGGACCTTGCGGCCCGACTTAAATTGCGCCTTGATCACGTGCCTTACAAGAGCGGCGGCGAGGCATCGCTGGCCCTGGCCCGGGGCGATTTGCGGGTACTTTTTGCAGGCGCGTCAGCCTTGACGCTGGTCAAGGCGGGCAAGTTGCGCCTGCTGGCCGTCGCATCGCCCCAGCGTTCGCCGCGCTTTCCCGGCGTACCCAGCCTTTCCGAGGTGCTACCCGGCTTCAAAGGCACGGCATGGTTCGCCTGGTTTGGCCGCGAAGGTACCTCGCCAGCCATGCTCGCCGAGATGAACGCCTTGGTTCTTGATGCCATGTCCAGCGATGAGACCCGACGGGCACTGGAAAGCCGGGGCGGGGTTTCACCGACCTTCCAGCCCGCTGATTCCCTGCGCTCGCTGGTTGAAGAAGAGCATAGGCGCTTTGCTGCCTTAATTTCCCGCTTACCTGGAGTCAGGCCTTGACTTTCGACAACCCATTGAACGAACCCCTGGCCCTTTCGGCGCCGTTCACTCTTGAGCTTTCCAGACTCGCTTGCGCTCCGCAGTCCTGCGGCCACGGCTGCGCGCACTACCACGGCTTTTGGCCCTTTTTGCGCCTGATGGGCATGGGCAAAACGATGAGCGGTTTTTCTGCCGAGTTCATCGCCTCCATTCGCGCCGCCACGCAAAAGCGGCAACCGGCCCAAAGCCAGATTCTCATCAGCGGTTGCGCCGACTATTCTGCCTATGCGCATGTCTGGCAAGCCTGTCACGACCTCCCAAAGCCGCCCGCAGTGACTGCGCTGGACCTGTGCGAAACACCTCTGGCTCTGTCGCGTTGGTACGCCCGCCAGCGCGCGTCCGAGCTGGCGACCGTCTGCCTGAATGTGCTCGACTACTGCCCGGGCCCGGTGTTTGATCTCATCGTCACCAGCAGTTTTTTTGGCTACTTTTCCCCCGCCCAGCGCCGAGACTTGTTTCGGGCCTACGCAAGCATGCTGGTCCCAGGCGGCGAGTTTGTGTTCACGACCCGCCTGCGCAGCGGACCGGAAGATCAGGCAGTCGGATTCAGTCAGGCGCAGCGTGATGAGTTTGTAGTGCGCACCCGCGCGGCCCTGCCTCAACTCGACCCGAGCGTACCCCTATCTGCGCAAGAGGCTGAGCAGCGCGCGAGCGACTATGCGGATTGCTTGCGGACCTATCCCGTCAATTCAACGGCGACGCTGCAAGCGCTGGCAGCAGAGGCGGGCCTGGAGTGGGTGTCTTGCCTGAAGCGCCACACCGAAGCGGCGCAGCCTGGTGTGACCGGGCCGACCGTGGGCGAGGCCGATTATTTGTTTGTGACGCTGCGCAAACCAGCTTGATTTTCGGGATTGCCTTTCACATGCAGGGCAATCAGAGATTTGACTTCCCGGATCAGGCCGCTTTGAGCCTCGCCCTCAAGCCCCACGGAGACCCAGTGCGCACTGGCGAACACATCGGTGGGCAGACCGTTGCTTGCGATTTCCGTGGGTGACATCAGGCAGGCGCCCGCCTCCAGATCCCATCGGTGAAGCAAAGCCTGCGCGGCAGCAAATCCGTTGCTAAAAGCGTGGCTGCAACGCGCGCCCTCGCGGAACAACCCATGCTTCGATGAAACGGCGCTCACGCCGAGCTGGGCTGGCAACTTTGCTGCCAGCCTTTGATGCAGGGCGGGGTCGTCTCTGCATATGACCAGATGCAGCGGGACCCGCCCGTCACCGACAACCAGCCCCCGAAGAATGGCCTCGTAGGCGTCGGCATGGGAGTTGGCCCCAAGCTGGGGCTGGCTATTGACCTCGCAGATGATCGCCCCGTTCGATAGCCACGAGTCAGCGAGATCCCTGGAGATCAGGTCAATGCCGGCGAAGTCCAGCTTGAGCAGCAAAGCCGCGTCTTCCGCAAGGCGGATGTTGTCTGGATGGACCTGCGCCAATGCAAGCTTGAGGTTTTCGCCGCCCGTGCTGATGTTGTCTCGGCGCCGCAAGCGCACATACTGGCCCTCAGCGGGCACGCTCGAAGGCGACAGTCCGTTTTGCGCGAGAAGCCCGAGCGCCTCATCGTCGAGGCTCACGCGACTGTGCTCGGTTTGCCAGCCCCTGGCCCGCCGCAGTGGCCGGTCGTTGTTCAACGCAAGCAGCGCCTCTATCGTCTGCAGCCCATCGCCAACCACGCCGGCGGCAACACGCTGGGTCACGCGAATCACCCGGCCCTGGAACACAGTCAGGCGGTGGGTGCGTCCGTCTGCATGCCGCTCCACCAGGATATTTTCTGAAACAGCGCGCGCCTGGTTCCAGGCTTGCGCCACCATCTCGGCGCTGCGTAAGTCAGCGGCCACACCCCGACCCTGCTCTTGGTCGCTGGGCTTGACCACCACCGGAAAGCCCATTTTTTGAGCGATCTCGACAGCCGCCTCGGCCGAGCTGACGCGGTAGTGTTCAGGCCCCGGCAATCCCGCCGCCCGCAGGACTGATGCCGTTGCGTGCTTGTCCATTGCAATCCGGATGCCGATGGCCGGCGTGAGGTCCGTGACCGAACTGTTCATCCAGCGCGCGTTCTTGCCTTGCCCGAGCACCACCACGTTTGGCGTCAATGCGCTGACGCTGATGCCCAGCCGGTAGGCGGTTAACAGGATGCTGAAGCGGTTGGTGCCCGCTTCGGCGAATCTGTCCAGCTGACTTTCAAGCCCCTCCATCCAGTCGGCCGGCTTGCCAACCGCAGCGGCGTCGGCCAGGGAAGCATTGACGGCTTCGCCAGCCCACTGAAGTGCCGCGAGCGTGGCGCTCGCTTGCGACACGGGCAGGTAACACCGCAGCGCGATGGACTCCTGCGAGCATGCTTCGGGCAAGAGCCGGAGAAAGTGTCTGTCAGAAACCGCAATGCGGCAATGACGCTGCGCCGCCCCGGCGAGCTGCGCGAGGACGTTCGCCACGTCAAAGGCATCTCTTCGGGCTTCAGGAACGAAATCAGCCATGGGCTCAAACGCAGGCTCTTGCGCAAACATCTGCGTCAAGGCCGTCAGGCACTGCCGCCAGGAGCCCGGCAAGGCCGTTGCGACGCGCACGACCCCGACAACACAAGGCTGCTTCAAGCCAAAAGCCATACCCTGCAGGCCTCGCCATTCTTGGTCAATGCGCACAGCGGGAAAAGCGGGCGGGTCGGATTCGAAGAGGAGTGTCACATGCTTGAAGCCGGTGAGCGGGGGAGGGTCCGGCGTTTTCCGGAGTGTTCAAAAAGTGGTGCGGCTGGCGGGGATCGAACCCACGACCCTTGGCTTCGGAGGCCAATACTCTATCCACTGAGCTACAGCCGCAACGCTGACCGGCGTATTCTGTCACACAAGGCGCGACGTCCAGTCATGATGCTCTGGCTCGTCGCCAGGCGCCTTTGTCTGGCGGGCCCGTTCGCTGGTTCAGGGGCGTGACATTCGCTGATGGCTGAGGATGCCTGCCGAAAGAAACGTCCATTTTCACGAAAGCCCGCCAATCAGCCTGGCGGAGCCGAGGTCGCACGCCAATTCGACCGTTTCCGGTCGCTTGCCTCGCGATTCGTGATGCTCGCTTGCAGCACGCCCGCCGGACCCGTGGCCCCGGGCACGGTCCAAGCATGGGGTTTTGGCGTTGCGGCTTGCGCCAGCAGCTTCGGAGCCAAAAAGGGGACCGCTATACTCCCGGGTTGCCAGATGCATTGCTGGCCCCACTGCAATCCGTTTTTTTTTGAGGACGCCATGAGCGCAAACGAGCACAGCACAGGTCACGAAGAAGACCACACCGGTCCGGTCAAAACTCCCAAGCAACTGCTGCTGACAGTTTTCTTCTCTTTCGTGATCCCCATCTTCGGCATCATTGCGCTGGTTTATTACGTGACT
The DNA here is from genome assembly GCA_903941205.1 of uncultured Burkholderiales bacterium. Classification (GTDB taxonomy): domain Bacteria; phylum Pseudomonadota; class Gammaproteobacteria; order Burkholderiales; family Burkholderiaceae_C; genus Polaromonas. The sequence goes on from CAJAOB010000228.1 coordinate 6,732, forward strand.
TCGGCCAACAAGCCCGCTGCGGGCGCGGCCAACGTCGAAAAAGCGGTCGCTCAGCGCATCCAGAAAATCGGTACCGTTGAAATTCGTGATGCCAACAGGCCGCTCAAGTCGGGTGCAGAGGTCTATGCTGCGCAGTGCGCTGCCTGCCATGCCGCTGGCGCCGCGGGAGCCCCCAAATTCGGCGACGTAGCTGCCTGGGCGCCGCGCATCAAGACGGGTTTTGAGGCGCTCTGGAACTCCGCGCTCAAGGGCAAGAATGCCATGGGTGCGCAGGGCGGCGGCGATTTCAGCGATGTAGAAATTGGTCGTGCGGTGGCGCATCTGGCAGGTTCTGCCGGGGCCAAATTCCCGGAGCCGGCTGCACCTGTTGCTGCGGCCTCTGCCCCTGCTCCTAGCAAATAAGTCAGGGGCGCCGCGCGCAGAGCGAAAAGCCGGTCAGTGACCGGCTTTTTTTTGCGTCCTCGCCCCGCCTTTTACTCAATCCGCTTGGCGGATGAAAACGCGCCAGCCGGGCTTCGGACATAGCCAAAGCGCTGCTGCAGGTCGGCCGTATGCACCTCGCCCGGCACCCAGAGACCGGATTCAACCGCGTCGGCGGCATAAGTCATGTCTTGCGTGTGGACCAATCCGAATCCGATTCCGGTTTCCAGGTACAGCCGGCCATGCTGGTCAATGATGCAACGCTGCGCACGGGCGGCTTCACCGGTATGCGTACAAACAGAAAAGTCGGGTGACACGCGGCAGATCAAGGGTGTCGCTTCGAGTTCGACATAAACGCGCTGGGGGCCGTTCTGGAAGTACCACTGGCCGCTGGCATCGCCCTGGTAGTTGCGCTGGATAAAGTCGATCAGCTTGTCGTGTTGCAACAGCGAGCCCTTGCTCAGGGCACTGCCGCCAGCAAAGGGGCCTGCGGCTTGTGACCGTTCGTCGCGCATGTACCAGTTGCCGCGTGCGTCCAGACCCAGCCAGCCATAGCAGTGGGGCACGTTCGGCCATTTGGCAATGGCTGCTTTGACGATGTCGTCCATGGATGCTTGACTACCTGCTTTTCTTGCCTGAAAAGCCTATTTTGCCCGCTTGCGCACACGGCTTGCAGCGCTCAGGGCAAGCCGTTGGCGGGCAAGTGCTGGGCGAGGTAGCCGGCGACTGCACGTGGCATGGCTTGCACGTGGCCGGCGGGAAGTCGGGCTATGGCGGCGGACGGGAAACCCACATGGCCGCCTTCGCGCGGTTGCCAGAGCGTGACGCTCGCGCTGACCTGATCCGGCCGCGGCAGGCTCGAGGCGGGGATGAAGGGGTCGTTTAATGCGTTCAGCGCCAAGGCGGGCACGCCGATGCGCGTCAGGTGGGGCTTGGCAGAGGCGCGAGCCCAGTAATCGAGTGTGTCTCTGAAACCGTGCAGCGGTGCTGTGACGATGTTGTCAAAGTCGTAGAGGTCGCGCGCGGACAGCAGCGCCTCGCGACTGAACAGGCCCGGATGTTGATCGAGCTTTTGCAGGGCCTTGGGAACCATGGTGCTCAAGAACATCCTGGTGTAGGTGAGACGGTTGAAGCCCTTGCCAATGGCCTTGCCGCTGGCCGCGAGATCCAGCGGAGAACACACGGCGCCAATCGCGCACACAAGCTCGGCAGCATCCGCTTCAAGCTCGCCCGCCCAACGCATCAGCGCGTTTCCCCCCAGCGAAATCCCGACCGCCAGCACGGGCCCGGCATGGGCGGCCCTGAATCGCCGCAGGATCCAGTCAATCTCTGCATGATCGCCCGAATGGTAGGCCCGAGGTGCGAGATTGAGCTGTCCCGAACATCCTCTGAAATGCGGGACGGCGCACGCCCAGTCTCGGCTGCGCGCGACGTCTGCAAAGGCTTGCGCATAGTGGCTGGAGGAGGAGCCCTCGAGACCATGAAACACCACCAGCAAGGGGCGTCCCGGTACGAGGTTTCCGGGCTCCTCGAGCCAGTCCACATCAATGAAGTCCTGGTCAGGCGTGATCCAGCGCTCGCGGCGAAACATCGGTACGCAGCCTTCGTGGCGCGCGCCGCGCAGGGCCGCCCAGATGGTCTGCAGGTTGCCGCCGGGAAGCCACCAGGGCGCCTGACAGTCCATGCTCAATGAAGGACGGCCGGGCCGCCGTTGATTTGCTGTTTTTCGAGTGCCGTTCCGGGGCTGGCATGGTGCGCTACCAGACGCCAGCCCTGCGCCGTTTTCAGATAAACATTGGTGGCGATCACATAGGCTTGCGCGGGGCCTTCTGCGGTTAAAACCTCGATGCACTCGAGCACGCTGTGGATGCTTACGCCCAGAGTCTCGACGCGTCTGACGTGGTCGACAGACGCGCGCACGGTGCCGTGGGAAAACAAGGCGTCGAAGGCGCCGCGTATGGCCGCCGCGCCGACCAGTCGCGCGCCACCGGGGTGTACGCAGACGATGTCGTCTTCATCGGCCCAACAGGCCATGAGTTTGTCGATGTCGCCCAGTTGCATGGCATCGTAAAACGCGGCTTCGGTCTCGTCCGCGTGGCCGTTGTGTGTCAGGGTCGGTTTGGGTCTTTGCATGGTTGGATAGCTTGTGCAAAAAAAGGGCTCTCGAGCTCAGATGACTTGATCTGGTCCTCGGTGCTTCTATTAAGCCACGGCTTGGACTGGCAGATTAGCGCGACCGGCAGCATCGGTGCTGTCGGGCTTGCACTCGAGAGATCTGCCGACGCGCTGACACGGGTTTGGGCAAGCATGCCGATGCGGCAGGTCTCCGCAACCGTAAGATGTGGCCCAGAACGCTTTGTTGCGCCCGCGCAATCGCTGAGCCACTCAAGCGCTTTTTCATCGCCCTGGTCCAAGAAAGGCATTGTTCATGACTTCGCGTTTCCTCAAGTTTCTGCTGGCTGCGTCGCTTAGCTTTCTGCTCAGCGCTTGCGGCTACAACGAGTTTCAGCGCCTTGATGAGCAGACCAAGTCGGCCTGGTCCGAAGTGCTCAACCAGTACCAGCGCCGCGCTGATCTGGTTCCGAATATCGTGGCGACCGTCAAGGGCGAAGCTGCCTTCGAGCAGGAAACCCTGACTCGCGTGATCGAGGCCCGCTCCCGGGCGACCGCGGTTCAGGTCACGCCCGATACGCTCAACGACCCGGCAACATTTCAGAAGTTTCAGGAGACGCAGGCGAGCTTGAGTTCAGCCTTGTCGCGGCTGTTGGTCGTGAGCGAGAGCTACCCTACGCTCAAGGCCAATCAAGGCTTCCAGGATCTGCGGGTGCAGCTCGAGGGCACGGAGAATCGCATCGCCGTGGCGCGCAACCGCTACATCCAGTCGGTGCAGCAATACAACGTGCTTGCGCGCAGCTTTCCGAACAACCTGACGGCGATGGTCTTCGGCTACCAGATCAAGGCGAATCTGTCGGTGCAAAACGAGGCGCAGATCGCGCAGCCACCGGCTGTCAGCTTTGAAAAGAAGTAACCTTTCTGTCTCGCCGCTGTGATGCCGCTCAGGCTTTGCGCTCGCTGGCTGCCGCTTTGGCTGCTGGCTGCTTCCTGCGCGCTGATGGCCGTGTCCGCACGCGCTCAGGCCGCGCTGCAAGCAATTCCAGCGCTGACTGCGCGCGTGATCGACACGACCGGCACGCTCGGTCCGGGGCAGCGCCAGACGCTTGAAGACAAGCTTGCAGAGTTCGAGAGACGCAAGGGCTCGCAGATCGTCGTGCTGATGATTCCGAGCACCCAGCCTGAGGACATTGTTGACTACACCCAGCGCGTTGGCGAGCTCTGGAAGCTTGGCCGCAAGGGCGTTGGCGATGGGCTGCTGCTGGTCGTCGCCAGGAACGACCGGACCGTTCGCATCGCCACTGCCAAAACGCTGGAGGGCGCGATCCCAGACTTGGCTGCCCGGCAGGTAATTGACCGGGCGATCACGCCGCGCTTTCGCGAGGGCGATTTCGCTGGCGGACTGAATGCCGGTCTGGACCAGATTTTTGCCCTGATTTCCGGCGAGAAGCTGCCCGAGCCCTCGAACTCGGCCCGGCCGGGCAGCGGCGGCTTCCAGTGGATGGACATGGCCGTGCTGCTTTTTTTCACGGTACCTTTTATGGCCCGCCTATTGAGTGCAGTGGCGGGCCGCAAGGCAGGTTCCTTTTTGGCCGGCGGTGCCGTGGGCTTGCTGGCATGGTGGTTGACCGCCAGCCTGGTGGTGGCAGTTCTGGCCGGTCTGGCCTCCTTCGTGGTGGCCCTGGCCAGCGGGGTGGTCTCGCCGGGCCGGCGTGGCTGGGGTGGCGGAGGCATGGGCGGCTTTGGCAACGGGCGCGGCTCTGGTGGCTTCGGCGGCGGCTTCCGCAGTGGCGGTGGGGGCGACTTTGGCGGCGGCGGCGCTTCCGGCCGGTGGTGAGGAATCTGATGGCGGCTCGTTTAAGCACTTTCGTCAAGCACCTGTGGATGGATGAGGACGACTCCCGACGCGCGATCTCGCCCGAAATCCTCAATCGCATCACTGAGCGCGTGGCTTCTAGCGAGACGCTGCATGGGGGTGAGATACGCATCTGCGTCGAGGCTGCCCTGCCTTTGAGCGAGCTCTGGCAGGTCTGCGCACACCTCAGCTTGCAGCAAGTCATACGCGCACGGGCTAGAACGCTTTTCGGCGCCCTTGGCGTGTGGGACACCGCGCAAAACAATGGCGTGCTGATTTATCTTTTGCTGGCCGAACACGCTATTGAGCTCGTGGCAGACCGCGGGCTGAACGACCGGATCGACAGTGCCCATTGGGCGGCGCTGGCCGCGCGCATGGGTGAGGCCTTTAGGCAGGGGCACTACGAGGACGGGCTTACCCAGGCCATCGACGAGGTGAGCGCCGTTTTGACGCGCCATTTCGCCAAGCCTGACGGCGCATCGTCAGGCGCCGGCGCCCACAATCTGAACGAATTGCCAGACACGCCGACCCTGCTCTAGCTTCGGGTCGCATCGGCGACGTTACCGCCACCGAATCAATGACGGCTACCGAGTGATTTCCAACGAAAAAGCCGGCTGCTCGGGCCGGCTTTTCAGAGCTTTTAGATCAGATAGCGGACCCAACCGAAACGCTTACCGTTTTTGGCGGAATTTGCGCAATGCGGCAATCTGAGCGGCCATCACAGCCAGTTCAGATTGCGCTCTGGCCAGATCAATATCGCTCTTGGCGTTTTTCAAGGACTCTTCCGCCGCCTTTTTCGCCTCGGTCGCCTTGGCCTCGTCAAGGTCCTTGCCGCGGATGGCCGTGTCGCTCAGGACCGTGATCGAGTTTGGCTGCACTTCAAGCACGCCGCCAGCAACAAAAACGAACTCTTCTGATCCGTCTGCCTTTTCAATGCGCACAGCGCCTGGGCGAATGCGCGTGATCAGCGGTGTATGACGTGGAAAAATCCCCAGTTCGCCAGCCTCGCCGGGAAGCGCCACAAAGCGGGCCTCGCCCGAAAAGATGGACTCTTCGGCGCTGACAACATCGACGTGCATGGTATTCATGGCAACCGTCCGTTAGATTTTCTTGGCTTTTTCGAAGGCCTCGTCAAGGTCCTTGCCGCGGATGGCCGTGTCGCTC
>CAJAOB010000229.1 GCA_903941205.1 uncultured Burkholderiales bacterium
GAGGCTGGGGGCCGTGACTGGAACCCCTTGCTGGGCGTGCCGCTCATGACAGGCCTGATCCTGCGCTCGGCCTACGCCAATTGGTCTTATGTCACCGAGCCGGAACCGCATCTGAACGGGCGCCGATCCCAATGGGCCCGGGGCAAGGTGCTGGGCGGCTCCTCCAGCATTCACGGCATGGTCTACATGCGCGGTCTGCCAATCGATTTCGCCGATTGGGCGGCCCGAGGCTTGTCCGGGTGGTCTTACGAAGAAGTATTGCCGTATTTTTTGCGCAGCGAAAACTCGCATCGTGGCGGCGGTGATTTCCATGGCCTGGGTGGCCCCCTGACGGTTTCTGCGGGTCGCTTGGACAACCCCTTGTTTCAAGTCTATTTGCAAGCCGCGCAGCAAGCCGGACACCCCCGAAGCGATGACTTTGCAGGCCCGCATCCCCACGGTACGGGCGCTTACGACTTCACCATCCGCAAAGGTCGGCGTGTCAGTGCCGCCACTGCTTTTTTGCGACAGGCCTTGCACCGCCCCAACCTGCGCGTGATGACCCAGGCCCAAGCGCTATGCCTGAACTGGGGTGCCAAGGGCAGGGTTCAGGGGATCGATGTGTTGCACCGCGGGAAAAAAGTCAGCCTGCACGCCGACCGGGAGGTTTTGCTTTGCGGCGGCGCCGTCAATTCGCCGCAACTGCTGATGCTCTCGGGCATCGGGCCGGCTCATGCGCTGCGGGCCCAGGGATTGCAGGTGCGCGCGGACTTGCCCGGCGTCGGGCAGGGCTTGCAGGATCACCTGCTGGTCCGGGTGGAGCACCGTGCCTTGGGCGGCGTCACCCTCGACCGCCTGCGCCGTGTCGATCTGGCCGCCTGGGCTTTGTTCAAGGCGATGGTGTGGGGCACGGGCCCGGCCACCAGTTTTCCGCTGGAAGTGGGCGGCCTGTACAAGTCGTCCCCCGGGCTGGCACAGCCTGATTTGCAGTCCCATTTTCTGCCGGCTCTGTCCAGCGCCTCCATGCGCTTGCCGTATTTCTCCAAGGTCTTGCCGCAAGACCGGGGGGCGGGATTTTTTGCCAATGTATTTCAGCTAAGGCCTGAGTCCACGGGTGCGATTGAGCTGGCCTCTGCCGACCCGTTGGCGCACCCGCGCATTCGGCCCGGCTACCTGAGCGCGCCACAAGACATGGTGGTGCTGCGCGAGGGTGTCAAGCGCCTGCGCGAGATCTTTGCCCAGCCCGCGTTTGACGCCTGGCGCGGCGTGGAGCTGGCGCCAGGTCCCGGCGTGCAGAGTGATGCCGACATCGAGGCCTGGATCCGGGCCACGGCCGACACTGTCTACCACCCGACGTCAAGTTGCCGCATGGGCGGCCCAGCCGATCCGATGGCGGTGCTGGACAAGCAGTGCCGGGTGCGCGGTGTGGCGGGGCTGCGCGTGGTGGACGCCTCGTCGTTGCCGCGCGTCACCAGTGGCAACACAGCGGCGCCGGTGTACATGCTGGCCGAGCGCATCGCCGATGTGCTGCGCGGCCGGCTCAGTCTTTAGGCTTGCCCGATGCCTCGTCGAAGCCGCCCTGGCCCTGCAGGTTCGCCCAGGTTACAAAAGCCTGTGAGGCGTTGACATGGCCGTCCCGGATTGCCTCCATCCAGACACGCGCAGCCTCTACAAAATAGGGCACGCTGCCGGGGAACATCATCAGCGTCAGCGCCTCTGCCAGATCCATCTCGTCCACCTGGCTGGCATAGGCCGCGACCAGCGCGTGGTGCAGCCAATCAAAGTGGCCCAGTGCCGCATGAACGCTGCAAGCACACAACCAGATGTCGCGCCGCGACAGTGGCTGGCCGGCGCGCTCCACCGCCTCGCGGTACGAGGCCACGATATCGATCGAAGGCAAATGCGGCATCCAGTGGTTTTGCACAAAGCGGTAGGCGGTCACGCCCTTGAGCGATACGGTCAGCTGCAGTACCGCCTTGAACTCGGCGTCGCTGCCGCCGCCTTCATAAAAGCGTGCAATATGGTGCGTTGCCAGCGCCTCATCGCAGGCGATCAAAATGGCCAGCCAAACCAGCTCGCGGTCTCGCACCGACAGTGTTTTGTGGTCCAGCGCCAGCGCCGTGTACAGGTGGTCATAGGCCTGCAGCATGCTCGGCGAGGTGATCGCCAACAGCCCGTGGTGGGGGAGCAGGTAGCCCCTTTTGGCTTGCACGGCGGACAGGCGTTGGGTGAGTTCTTCGGGGGTCATTGCGAACTTTCAAGTGGAGCGGCACGACATGGCTGAAACCGAGGCCTACCCCTTGCTTTTTTCACCCCTGCAGGTGGGCCCGTGGCGTCTGAAAAATCGTATTGTCCATGCTTCGATGTCCCTGCGCTACGGCGCAGCGCGCGGCATGCATCCCAGCTATCACCAGTACTACCTGAACCGGGCGCGCGGCGGGGCCGCCCTGATCATCACCGACCCCGTGGCGTTTTTGCCCAGCCAGGGCTCCGAGCGGCTGTGCGCCTGGAACGACGCGATGGTCGATGATTTGTCCCGTTTTTCCCAGGCCATCCGCAGCGAAGATTGCCATCTGCTGGCCCAGATTCAAGACAATGGCCGCGCCCGGCGCGTACCCGGGCGCGTGGCCGGTCTGCGTGGAGCCTCTGCCTTGCCGGACGACCTGTTCTACGCCATGCCAGAGGAACTGACGCCGCCTGAGCTGGCGGCGTTTGTCGAGGCCACAGCAGACGCAGCCCGGCGATTGCAGCGTTGTGGCTACACCGGGGTCGAACTGTCAGCCGGCCACGGCCATCTGTTTCACCAGTTTTTGTCGCCGCACACCAACCTGCGCGAGGACGGCTACGGCGCCACTTTGGCCGGCCGCAGCCGCCTGCTGGTCGAAGTGTGCCAGGCCATTCGCCAGACCTGTGGCAGCGGCTTCATGCTGGCGGTCAAGCTGCCCGGCGACGATGGCCTGCGCGACGGCGTGACCCCCCAACTGGCGGCACAGATCGCCCGCCATTTGGTGGCCCAGGTCCCGGTCGACCTGTTGTCTTATGCACACGGCACGCACCACCACACGCTGGAGATGCACCTGCCCGACGACAGTTACCCGCGGCAGCCCTTCATGCCCCTGCTTCGGCGCCTGAAGGCCGAGACCCCGGCGGTGCCGGTGATGGCGCTGGGGCGCATCACCGACCCGGCTGAAGCCGAGGGCATTTTGGCGCGCGGCGATGCGGCGCTGGTGGCGCTGGGCCGGGCCCTGGTCACCGACCCGGCCTGGCCGCTCAAGGCGCAGCGGGGCATGGCGCGCAGCATCCGCTACTGCGTGTCCTGCAATTCGTGCTGGGGCACCATCATCCAGGGCCTGCCGATTGCCTGCGACAACAACCCACGCGTGGCCCATCCCCACGAACTCGATGCC
>CAJAOB010000230.1 GCA_903941205.1 uncultured Burkholderiales bacterium
AGGCGACTCATGGGATCAGCCCGCCAGGGCTTGGTCCCGGCCGGGGTGGGCGCCGCTGGCGACACCCCGTTTTTCCTGATGTCACCAAGGTCCTGCGGCATCTGTGCGCGGCCTTTGTGCGCTACCCGCGAGTAAACCATGAGCTCTATTGTCGATATCGACGCCCTGCCCAAAGTGATGGGCGATGACGGCGAGTTTCACGCCACCGACGAAGCGGTTGACCTGTCCGGCACGACCGTGGAGGCCTGGGCCGCTCTGCTGTTTTTCTGGGCCCTGGGACTGACGGTTTTTTACCAGTTCTTCACGCGCTACGTCATGAACGACTCGGCCGCCTGGACCGAGGAAATTGCCCGCTACCTCTTGATCGCCACCGTCTTCGTAGGCGCGGCCATTGGCGTGGCCAAGAACAACCACATTCAGGTCGACTTTTTTTACCGCTTCATGCCGCCCTGGCTGGGCCGCGCCATGGGCTTGCTGACGGACGCCCTGCGCATCGCCTTTCTGAGCGCGGCCGTGCTGCTGACCTGGCAGATGATGCAAAAGATGGACAGCTACAAGATGACCATCGTCGACTTGCCCATGAATCTGGTTTACGGCGTTTGCCTTGCCGGCTTTGTCGGCATGTTGCTGCGGTCCCTCTGGGTGGCGCGCATTCACTGGCAGCGCGGCTACAGCGTGCTCGAGCGCCCTGAGTCAACGATGGAAGACCGCTAAATGCTCAAGTTTATTTTTCTCTTTTTGATGAGCGGCGGCTTGCCCGTGGCCATGGCCATGGCCGGGGCGTCGCTGATCTATATCTTGGTGACCAACAGCTCACCACCCTTTGTGGTGATTCACCGCATGGTCAGCGGCATTGACAGCTTTCCGCTGCTGGCTGTGCCATTTTTCATTCTGGCCGGCAACCTGATGAACAACGCCGGCATCACCAACCGCATCTACAACTATGCGCTGGCGCTGGTGGGCTGGCTCAAGGGTGGCTTGGGTCATGTCAACGTGGTCGGCTCGGTGGTCTTTGCCGGCATGAGTGGCACCGCCATTGCCGACGCCGCCGGCCTGGGCACGATCGAGATCAAGGCCATGAAGGACCACGGCTACAGCACCGAGTTTGCAGTCGGTGTGACCGCCGCTTCGGCTACGCTGGGCCCTATCATTCCGCCCAGCCTTCCCTTTGTAATCTACGGCATGATGGCCAACGTCAGTGTGGGTGCGCTGTTTCTGGCGGGCATTTTGCCGGGCGTGCTGATGGCACTGCTGATGATGCTGACGGTGGCTTATTTCGCGCATAAAAACGGCTGGGGTGGCGACGTCAAGTTCAATGGCGGCAAGCTGGCCAAGGCCTTGTTTGAAACCGCAGTGGTGATCGGCTGGCCGGTGCTGCTTTGGGTGCTGATCACCAAGCTCGGCTTTCCACCGCAACTGACCGTGGCGATTGCACTGGGCGCTCTTTTCGCGGCCGACAAGCTGTTCAACTTTCAGGCTGTGCTGCCCATCATGACGCCGGTGCTGCTGATCGGCGGGATGACCACCGGCATCTTCACGCCCACTGAAGGCGCGATTGCGGCCTGCGTCTGGTCCATGATCCTCGGCTTTGCCTGGTACCGGACCATCAATTTCAAGATGTTCGTCAAAGTCTGCCTGGACACGGTAGAAACCACCGCCACCGTGCTGTTCATCGTGGCCTCCGCCTCGATCTTTGGCTGGATGCTGACCGCCACCGGCGTGACCACCGACATTGCCGCCTGGGTGCTGGGCTTCACCAAAGAGGCCTGGGTTTTCTTGCTGCTGGCCAACTTGCTGATGCTGTTTGTGGGCTGCTTTCTGGAGCCTACCGCCGCCATCACCATCCTCGTGCCCATCCTGGTGCCGATTGCCATGAAGCTGGGCATTGACCCAGTTCACTTCGGGCTGGTGATGGTGCTCAACCTGATGATCGGTCTGCTGCACCCGCCCATGGGCATGGTGCTGTTTGTGCTGGCAAGGGTCGCCAAGTTGTCGGTCGAGCGGACTACTATGGCCATCCTGCCCTGGCTGTTTCCTCTGCTCGGCAGCCTGATCCTCATTACCTACGTGCCCAGCCTGGTGCTGTGGTTGCCCAAGATGTTTTACTGAAGTCACCACATGACCCCTTTTATTCGCCTTCATCCCGCCGACGATGTGTTGATTGCCCGGGCCCAGCTCGTGGGCGGCACGCTGGTAGAGAACATCGCCGTGCGTGGCCTGATACCGCCGGGCCACAAAATTGCCATGCGCGCCCTCGCTGCGGGCGAGCCGGTGCGCCGCTACAACCAGATCATCGGCTTTGCCAGCCAGCCCATCGGAGCCGGCGAGCATGTACACACCCACAACCTCAATATGGGGCCGGACAAGGGCGACTTTGCTCGCGACTACGCGATTGGCGCCGAGGTGAAGGAGCCGCCCGCGCCGCTTCAAGCCACTTTCATGGGCATCAAGCGGGCTGATGGCCGCGTCGCCACACGCAACTACATCGGCATCTTGTCCAGCGTGAATTGCTCGGCCACCGCTGCGCGGGCGATTGCCGACCACTTCTCTCGGCGCACCAACCCGCAAGCGCTCAAGGACTTTCCGAACGTCGACGGTGTGGTGGCGCTCACGCACGGCACCGGCTGCGGCATGGACAGCGAAGGCCTGGGCATGCAGATTCTGGAGCGCACGCTCGCTGGTTACGCCACCCACGCCAACTTTGCCGGCGTGCTGGTGGTGGGTCTGGGCTGCGAGTCCAACCAGATCAACGCCTGGCTGGCGCACAGCGCGCTCAAGGAGGGCGAAAACTTTCGCGTTTTCAACATTCAAGACAGTGGCGGCACACGCCAGACGGTGGACAAAGGCATTGCCCTCATTCAAGAGATGCTGCCCCGCGCCAACGCTGTCAAGCGAGAGCCCTGCAGCGCTGCGCACATCACCATCGGCCTGCAATGCGGCGGCTCCGACGGCTATTCAGGCATCAGCGCCAACCCGGCGCTCGGTGCGGCGGTGGACTTGCTGGTGGCGCACGGCGGCACGGCCATCCTGAGCGAGACACCCGAGATTTACGGCGCCGAGCATTTACTCACGCGCCGAGCGGTACGCCCTGAGGTGGCCCACAAACTGATCAGCCGCATCAAGTGGTGGGAGCATTACACCGAGATCAACGGCGGCGAGATGAACAACAACCCCTCGCCCGGCAACAAGGCTGGCGGGCTGACCACGATTCTTGAAAAATCGCTGGGCGCGGTGGCCAAGGGCGGCACCAGCAACCTGGAGGCCGTCTATGAATACGCTGAGCCCGTCAGCGCGCACGGCTTTGTTTACATGGACACGCCCGGCTATGACCCGGTCAGCGCCACGGGCCAGGTGGCTGGCGGCGCCAACCTGATCTGCTTTA
>CAJAOB010000231.1 GCA_903941205.1 uncultured Burkholderiales bacterium
CCTGGGCATTGCCGGCGCGGCGCGCTCAATGACGCCAGTGCAGATGCAAGCCGAGCTCGAGCCGGTGGCGCAGCTGTTTGCCAGGCTGGCCGTGCCGGTGCTGCATTACAAGGTTTGCTCCACCTATGACAGTGCGCCCGGGGTCGGCAGCATTGGCGCGGCGTTGCAGTTGCTGCGGCGCTCGGTGGGCAACGCCTTTGTGCCCATCGTCGGCGGTCAGCCCAGCCTGGGGCGCTACTGCGTGTTTGGCCACTTGTTTGCCCGCGACAGCGCAGGCGAAGTACACCGCATAGACCGGCATCCGACCATGAGCCGCCACCCGGTCACGCCCATGGGCGAATCCGACCTGCGCCTGCATCTGGCCGCCCAGGGCATGGAACGGGTGGCCTTGCTGGCCTGCCCGGCTTACGACGAGGATGCGGCGGCGCAATCGGCCCGGCTCGACGCCTTGCTGGCGGACGGGGCGCAGGCCGTCCTGCTCGACACCGCGCAAGCCGCACACCTCGCGCCCATAGGCCGGCTGATCTGGCAGCGCGCCCGGCAGCAACGCCTGCTGGCCGTCGGCGCCAGCAGCGTGGTCCAGGCGCTGGCGGCGCACTGGCAAAGCCTGCCCGGCGCGCCAGGCGTGCCCGCCCTGACGCCGGCCCCGGCCGGCCAGGCCCTGGCGCCGGCACGCGGGCCGGTTCTGGTACTGGCCGGCAGCCAGTCGCCCCTGACGGCGCTGCAAGTGGCTCACGCGGGCTCTTACACAAGGGTGACGTTGAACGCCGAAAGCATGCTGGCGGGCAATTCGGGCGATACGGGCGAAGCCGGCTACGCCAGTGCGCTGGCCGGCCAGGTGCAGCAACTGCTCCAGCAAGGCCAGAGCGTGTTGGCCGTGACATCGCCCGCCGCCGACCGGAGCCCTTCCTCGCCGGCACCCCTGGACAGCCGCGCGCTGGCCATGGCCTGTGGCCGATGGCTGGCCCGCGTGCTGCAAGCCGCGCCGGTTGGGCGGCTGTGCATTGCCGGCGGCGACAGCGCCAGTCACGCCATCCAGGCCCTTGACGCCTGGGGCCTGTCTTTTCTGCAAGCCATTTCCCCAGGCGTGGCCCTGTGCCGGCTGCACAGCGAGCAAGCCGCGCTTGAGGGCCTGGAAGTGGTTCTGAAGGGCGGCCAAATGGGTTCGCCGCAACTTTTCGAGACCTTGCGCCACGGTAGCTGACGGGCTGGCTTGTACCGGCTTGGTAACCGCTTCGTGTGAAAATGGAAACTAAATTACATGGAGACTCTTTCAATGCCCACTCGCGCCACCAAAATTGTTGCCACCCTCGGCCCCGCTTCCAACGAACCGGCCATGCTGGAAAAGATGATTGCTGCGGGGGTCAACGTGGTGCGTCTGAACTTCAGCCACGGCAAGGCCGAAGACCATATCAAGCTGGCCGGCCTGGTGCGCGAAGCGGCCCAGCGCGTGGGCCGCGAAGTCGCCATCATGGCGGACCTGCAGGGCCCGAAAATCCGCGTCGGCAAGTTCGCTGAAGGCAAGGTGCTGCTGGTTCCCGGGGAGAAGTTCGTGCTTGACGCCTCGCGCACCGAGCCGGGTGACATCAAGGGCGTGGGCCTGGATTACAAAGAGCTGCCACGCGACGTGAAAGCCGGCGACGTGCTGCTGCTCAACGACGGCCTGATCGTGCTGACCGTCGACGCCGTGCGCGGCGAGGAAGTGCACACCCGTGTCAAGCTGGGCGGCGAGTTGTCCAACAACA
>CAJAOB010000232.1 GCA_903941205.1 uncultured Burkholderiales bacterium
AATCAAGAAAGGGGCTGTCGGAGACAAACAAGTGCGTGATCAAGCGCTCATGACCGGGCGCGCTGAGCATGGTGTGCATGTGGCCAGGGCGGTTGGGGTGGCGCCCCATGCGGCGGAGCATGCCGCCGACCGGACCGTCATCGGGCACCGGGTAATAGGCCGGGCGGATTGACCAGAAGCGGTAGTTGCCGTCGGCGTCGGTGTGAAAGCGAGCGCGCAAGGCCATGGGCGCGTCCGGGCCTTTTTGGAGGTCGTAAAAGCCGTCACCGTCACCCGACCAGACGTCGAGCGTGCAGTTGGCCACCGGATTGCCGGCGGTGTCGGTGACGCGGCCGTGGTAGTAAGCCGGCGTGCCGGAACTCACGCCGGTGATGTCCGCGCCCAGCTCCAGCTCGGGCGCGCCTTCCCAGAAAAACGGGCCCAGCACCGTCGCCTCGGTGGGCGCGAGCTTGGGCGGATTGGCCTTGAGCGCTACCGCACCCTTGGCCTGCTCGATGCCCACCACCGCCATCGACACGCCCAGGGTGTCTGACAGCAGGATGAACTCCTGGCGCTTTTCGTCGCACATCTTGCCCGCCGCCGTGAGGAATTCGATGGTGCCCATCCATTCATCCGGCGTGAGCTGCACCTCTTGCACAAAAGCATGAACATGCCTGACCAGCGCGCTCATGACCTCCTTGAAGCGGGGCTCCTGGCAGTCGGCCATGCGGTCAATGACGGCTTGGGCCAGATCGTGTACTTCGAGTTGCGCCATGTCTTGTCTCCTGTTTTATGAAACGGCCCGCGCACGGGCCATGCGGATCAGCGGGTTTTACAAAACGCTGCAAGCCTGCTCAAAGCTCAGACGCGGGTTGCGGTCAAACAGCTTGGTGTTGTCGCCGTAGCCGAGATTGATCAGGAAGTTGGCCTGCAAGCGGCCGTCCGGGAAAAACTCGGCATTGACCTTGGCCAGGTCGACACCGCTCATGGGGCCGCAGTCCAGACCGACGGCGCGGGCCGCGATCATGAAATACGCGCCGCTCAGCGTGCTGTTGCGCACCGCCGTGCCGTCGGCCATGGCCTTGTTGCCTTCAAACATTTCCTTGGCGCCGGGGTTGTGCCAGACCACGGGCATGTGCTCGTAAAAGCGCATGTCGTTGGCCACGATGACCGTGACCGGGGCCAGCTTGGTCTTTTCAACGTTGCCCGGCGACAGCGCTGGAATCAAACGCGCCCGCGCTTCGGGGCTGGTCAAAAACGTGTAGCGCGCAGGCTGCGAGTTCATGGACGTCGCACCCATCTTGGCAATGTCATAGACCTGTTGCAGCAGATCGGCGGGCACGGGCTTGTCGGTGAAACCGTTGGCCGTGCGCGCCTTGAAGAACAATTGGTCGAGGCAGGCGTCTGAAATTCGCATGGGAAAACTTTTCAAAAAGTGAATAAGGGGTGACAGCTTAGAGCATCCGGGAGAGGACGGGGATCTGGTTTACTCGGGTTTGATGTCCAGGTCGCGCGTGAGCTTGGTCCAGCGCTCGACGTCGCGCCGCACCAGCGCCCGGGTTTCGGCGGCGTTCAAGGCCAGCGGCTTGCCGCCGGCCTTGCGAAAAATATCCACCACGTCGGGCGCCTGGGCAATCCGGCCCATCTCGGTGCGCAAGCGCTCCAGCGCATCAGCGGGCGTCTTGGCGGGGGCGAACAGGCCAAACCAGGACTCCAGCTCAAGCGCAGTCACACCGGTTTCGGTGATGGTCGGCACGTCCGGGTGAAACGCCAGCCGGTTGCTGCCCGACACCGCCAGCGGTTTGAGTGTGCCGCCGTCAATCTGGCCACGCGCGGTGGGCGAGAGGTCAAAGAACAGGTC
>CAJAOB010000233.1 GCA_903941205.1 uncultured Burkholderiales bacterium
AGCAAACAATTTGATGTGGTCGTCATTGGTGGCGGCCCCGGCGGTTATATCGCGGCGATTCGCGCAGCCCAATTGGGTTTTCAAGTAGCCTGTGTCGATGAATGGAAAAACGCTGCAGGGGGACCAGCCCCCGGCGGTACTTGCACCAACGTTGGCTGCATTCCCTCCAAGGCTTTGCTGCAGTCCAGTGAGCATTTTGATCATGCCAATCATCACTTCGCCGAGCATGGCATCACTGCCACCGGCGTGAGCATGGACGTGGCCAGGATGATTGCCCGTAAAGACACCGTCGTGAAACAAAACAACGACGGTATCTTGTACCTGTTCAAGAAAAACAAGGTCACGTTCTTCCATGGCCGCGGCTCTTTTGTCGCTGCCAAAGACGGCGCTTACGAGATCAAGGTGGCCGGCAAGACTGAAGAAATCATTTCTGGCGAGCATGTGGTGGTCGCTACCGGCTCGAACGCACGCGTCTTGCCGGGTGTGCCGTTTGACGAAGAAAACATCCTGTCGAACGACGGCGCACTGCGCATTGGCGCCGTGCCTTCAAAGCTCGGCCTGATCGGTTCGGGTGTCATTGGACTGGAGATGGGGTCCGTCTGGCGTCGCCTCGGGGCCGAGGTGACGGTGCTCGAAGGCCTGCCGACTTTTTTGGGTGCGGTGGACCAGCAAATCGCCAAGGAAGCGCACAAGGCTTTCGTCAAGCAGGGTCTGAAGATCGAGCTCGGCGTGAAGGTCGGCGAGATCAAGTCCGCCAAGAAGGGCGTTTCTGTCGCCTACACCAACGCCAAGGGTGAAGCTGTGTCGCTGGAAGTTGACAAGCTGATCATCTCGATTGGCCGCGTGGCCAACACCACCGGTCTGGCTGCGCAGGCTGTGGGTCTGATGCTCGATGAGCGCGGCGCCATCGTCGTTGACGCGGACTGCAAGACCAATCTGCCCAAGGTCTGGGCGGTG
The DNA here is from genome assembly GCA_903941205.1 of uncultured Burkholderiales bacterium. Lineage (GTDB taxonomy): Bacteria > Pseudomonadota > Gammaproteobacteria > Burkholderiales > Burkholderiaceae_C > Polaromonas. Next base: position 958 of record CAJAOB010000233.1, read on the forward strand.
GGTGACGTGGTGCGTGGCCCCATGCTTGCTCACAAGGCCGAGGAAGAGGGCGTGGCCGTGGCCGAGCGCATCGCCGGCCAGCACGGGCATGTCAACTTCAACACCATTCCCTGGGTTATCTATACCAGTCCCGAAATCGCCTGGGTTGGTCAGACCGAGGAGCAGCTTAAAGCTTCCGGGCGCGCCTACAAGGCTGGCACCTTCCCGTTCATGGCCAACGGTCGCGCGCGCGCTTTGGGCGACACCACCGGCATGGTCAAAATGCTGGCAGACTCAGTCACCGACGAAATCCTCGGGGTGCATATCGTTGGCCCCATGGCCAGCGAGTTGATCGCCGAGTGCGTGGTAGCCATGGAGTTCCGGGCCAGCAGTGAAGATATTGCGCGCATCTGCCACGCGCATCCGTCGCTCAGCGAAGCCACCAAGGAAGCAGCCTTGGCGGTGGATAAGCGCACCCTCAACTTCTAAAGCGGGCGCCCGAGTTGACCCTCACGCCGGTCCGTGCTGCTTACGAGGCGGAGCTAAAGGCGCGGGGTTACGCCAGCGATCCCGCGCAACTTCGCGCTGTTCAAGCGCTGGATCGTTGCGCCACAGAGTGGGCCGCTTTCAAGGAAAAGCGGTCCAACAGTTTCAAGAAACTGATCCATCACCCGCCTGTTCCGCGCGGCGTTTACATGCATGGCGGGGTAGGGCGCGGCAAGAGCTTTTTGATGGATTGCTTTTACAACGCGGTCCCATTGAAGCGCAAAACCCGCTTGCACTTCCATGAATTCATGCGCGAAGTACACCGTGAATTGCGCGAACTGCAGGGGGTCGTCAACCCGCTTGATGAACTTGGTCGGCGCATTTCGCTGCGCTTCCGGTTGATTTGCTTTGACGAGTTTCATGTCTCCGACATCACCGACGCCATGATTCTTCATCGCTTGCTGGTGGCGCTGTTCAACCACGGTGTGGGTTTCGTCACCACGTCCAACTTTGCGCCAGACGAGTTGTACCCAAACGGCTTGCACCGGGATCGCATACTTCCCGCCATTGAGTTGCTGAAGGCCAACCTTCAAGTTTTGAGTGTCGACAACGGCACTGACTACCGCCGACTAGCGCTGGAGCAGGTCCAGCTTTATCACACGCCGCTGGGTGCTGTGGCCGATGTAGCCATGACTGACACCTTCAACCGTTTGGCCGAAACCCACGATGAAGACCCGATTCTGCATATCGAAGCACGCCAGATTCGGTCCCTGCGCAAGGCCGGCGGTATCGTGTGGTTCGACTTCAAGGCGATTTGCGGCGGGCCGCGCTCGCAAAATGATTACCTTGAAATCGCCAGCCAGTTTCACACCGTGCTGCTCAGCGACGTACCCCATATGCCCGTTCGCCTGGCCTCGGAGGCCAGGCGCTTTACCTGGCTGGTGGACGTGCTCTACGACCGCCGTGTCAAGCTGATCATGTCGGCCGCGGTTGCGCCCGAAGCGCTTTACACCGAAGGCCCCTTTGCGCATGAATTTCCTCGTACGGTTTCCCGTTTGAATGAAATGCAATCGGCCGCCTACCTCGCGCTGGAGCGGCGCGATGTGAACACCGCGATCACATGAAGATTGCCCCGCATTTTGCGCTGTGGTGCTTGAGTGCTTGTGCGGTTTTTGCGCAGCCGGTGTCCGACGAGGCGAATGTGACTCCCGCCGCCGAACGGCTCAGGATTGTTGGGGAACGGGCCAGTATTGAAGCCAGCTTCAAGGCTGACGAGGCTGCGTGCCAGCGACGGTTTTTTGTGAGCCATTGCCTGGCCGGCATTCGACTTGGCAGAAACGAAGCCTTGGCAAAGCTGCGCCGTCAGGAGCTTGTGCTCGATGAATCGGATCGAAAGCAAAAAGCCGCCCAGCAGTTACTGAAGATTGATAAAAAAGCCGCAGATCAGCGCCAGCAAGAAGCCCGAGCGCAGTCGCAAACAGCCCCGCTGGAGTCGGCAACTCGCAATGAGCCGGTAGAACTGGGTGCGGCAGCGCCAAGCCAAGGCGCTGCTTCTGCGAAGGCGGGTACCGGGCAAGCGACTCAGGCCCGGCAGCAACGTAAAGCCGATCAAGCCGATGCGCGGCAGGTACGCGCTGCGGCCAATGTAGAGGCGGCCCAGGCGAGACAAGCCAAAGCCGCTCAGCGCAAGGCAGAACACGAGCGGCGTCTCCAGGAAAGCAGTGCGACGACGGGCAAGGCTCTTGCGGCTGCACCCTGAATCGCGCATTGACTTGATCGCCCTTGAGCGTGCCTTGCGTCCTGCGGCCTCCCGCTCGAATGATGTCTGCGTCGAGGCCGTTCCTATCGGATCAAGGTCGTATCATCAACCTAAACAGCATTCAGGGACTGCAGGCTACTTTGCTAACCAACCTTCACGCAGCCGAACGGCACCTTATCGACATGATCATCGAGCACGCCGATCTGGATCCGGTCATTGACCAGATGGCGCTCGCGCAGCCCCTGGATGAACTTTTGTTACTGCGCCTGAAGAAGCGGCGTCTTGCCTTGCGTGACAAGATCGCCCGGGTAAAGTACTTTTTGCGCCCGTCTGAGCCCGCCTGATGAGTCTTGAGCAACAGGTTCAGGAAGCCTTTGGAGCCGGCGGCGTGTTGTCTCGGGCAGCAGATCAATTTTTGCCGCGCAGCGGTCAAACCGAGATGGCCCTGGCGGTGGCGCGAGCGATTGAGCGCGCCCATGCGCTGGTCGTCGAGGCCAGCACGGGCGTCGGCAAAACTTTTTCCTACCTGGTTCCCGCGTTGCTCAGTGGTGAGCGGGTGCTGCTGTCAACCGCCACCAAGACCTTGCAGGATCAGCTGTTCGGCCGCGATTTGCCGCGTCTGGTCGAGGCCCTGGGTGTGCCGGTGAGTACCGCACTGCTCAAGGGGCGCGGAAGCTATCTGTGCCTTCATCGCATGGAGCAGGCGCGCAGCGAGGCCATGTTGCCCGAGCGCGGTGTGGCGCATGCGCTCGCGCGAGTCGAAGTCTGGGCCCAGACGACCCGCACCGGCGATCTCGCCGAGTTGCCGGGTCTGGATGAGCGCTCGCCAGTCATTGCCTTGGTCACGTCAACGCGCGAGAACTGTCTGGGTGCGGCCTGCCCGCGTTTTCGCGCCTGTCACGTCAATCTGGCTCGTCGGGAAGCCTTGGCAGCTGACGTGGTGGTCATCAATCACCATCTGTTTTTTGCCGACCTTGCCGTGCGCGAATCCGGCGTGGCTGAACTGCTGCCAACGGTACGCATTGCGATTTTTGACGAGGCCCATCAGCTCAACGAGACTGGAATTCAATTCCTCGGAAAGAACATCACGACGAGCCAGTTGCTCGATTTTTGCCGCGATTTGCTCGGTACGGGCCTGCAACTCGCCCGCGGCTTGCTGGATTGGCAGGATATCGCGGGTAAGACCGAGCGGGCGGCGCGCGAGTTACGCCTGTGCGCGGGCAATGCGCATGGGGGCAGCAAACTGCGCTGGACCGAGGCGCAGCCTGAGACCCTCAACGCGCCGGCCTGGGCGCTGGCGCTGGCGCAAATGCAGGAGGCTTGCGAGGCCGCAGCCAAGGCGCTGGACACCGTCAGTGAAATTGCCCCGGATTTCCTTCGCTTGCAGGAGCGCGCGCTGGATTTTGGCGAGCGACTCAAGCACTTTGCCGGGCCCTGCCAGGCAGGCTCGGTTCGCTGGCTTGAGATAGGCGCCCATTTGCGTCTGGTGGAGTCACCTTTGGATATCGCCCACGCGGTTCAAACCAGGGTGCTCGGCGGCGCCCCGGAAGCTGCGAAAACCTGGATCTTCACCTCCGCGACGCTGGGAGATGATGACAAGCTGAGTTGGTTCACCCAGCCGTGCGGCCTGACCGGCGCCGAGTTGCTGCGAATCGGTAGCCCCTTCGATTACGCGACCCAGGCGGCTGTCTACGTGCCGCGCGACTTCCCCAAGCCTGGCGATCCCGCGCACATGACGCAGGTGGGGCAGTCTGCGGCGGCCTGGGCACGTCGTCTGGGTGGTCGAACCATGGTGCTCACCACGACCTTGCGGGCCCTGCGCGCCATTGCCGAAGTGCTCCGTGAAGCTTTTGGTACGAGCGGTGAACTTGAAGTATTGGTTCAGGGCGACTTGCCCAAGCGCGTGTTGATCGAGCGTTTTCGGCGAGGCAGCGCCGACGGTCAGCCTGGCTGCATCCTGGTGGCTTCGGCCTCGTTTTGGGAGGGCATTGACGTGCCGGGGGATGCCTTGCAAATGGTCATCATCGACAAGTTGCCGTTCCCACCTCCCAACGACCCAATGGCCGAGGCACGTTCGAGGCACCTTGAGGCCCAGGGACGAAGTGCCTTCAATGACTATTTCCTGCCGGAAGCAGCCGTCGCTCTCAAGCAAGGCGCGGGTCGGCTTATTCGGCGCGAAACCGATCAAGGTGTCCTGGTGGTGTGCGACATCCGGCTTGTAGCCATGGGCTACGGCCGGCGGCTACTCAAGGCCCTACCGCCCATGCAGCGACTGGATTCAGAGCAAGACTTGCTGCAGCGACTGGATCTGCTCACCAAAGCTTGTACCAAGGCTCCTTTGATGTCTTGATGTTCCCTTGCGTGAACCTGCTGTCGGGATACGTCTTTTGCAATACCCGCAGCGTATCGTCGCGCAATTGCGTCATTCCCAGGGCTTCATAGGAGCGATAGAGCAAGAAGAGGGCCTCTTCGGTTGCAGGCACGCCGCGGTAGTCCGCGATCGCAGTTTGAGCGCGGTTGATGGCTGCCACATAAGCGCCGCGGCTGAAGTAGTAGCGCGCGACGTGGACTTCTGATTGGGCGAGCGAGTTGACGATGTAGCTCATGCGCTGGCGGGCGTCAGGCGTGTAACGGGAATCAGGAAATCGCGAGACCAATTCCTTAAAGGATTCGAAAGAATCCTTGGCGGTTTTTTGGTCCCTCTCGGAAAGGTCCTGGCGCACAAAGCTACCGAAAAGGCCAAGGTTGTCGTTGAAATTGACCAAGCCCTTGAGGTAAAGCGCATAGTCGAGGACCGAACTGGCCGGATGCAGTTTCTTGAAGCGCTCCAGGGTGGCAATCGCCTGCACCAGATCGCCGTTTTTGTATTGGAGGTAGGCCTTTTCAAGCTGGGCCTGCTGCGCCAAGGGCGTACCGGCTGCCCGGCCTTCCAGTTTTTCGTAAAGGACAATGGCTTTATCGTAAGCGCCCACGCTGGCTTCGTCTTTGGCTTCAGCGTAAATTTTGCTCGGGCTCCAGGTCGCGGTGGGGTCGGTCGGCGTGTTGGCGCATCCACTGAGAAAGCTGCCGAAAACAAGAATGGCTGCCGCCAGACCCGCAGCGGCGCGGACAGCCGATAATTTGAGCAACATCGTGATCGATTCTCTAATGACTGTTTCTGAACAAAGCCCGCCAAGTATATCGATCGACCCTGTCAAATTGGACCCTTTGACAAATCCCTTGCGCGAGTCGTACGAGGAGGTCGAGGGGACGGTCGAGGTCGAAATTCGCCAAGCACAGGTGCCTGTTTCGGCGCATGGCGAACGGCTTGACCGGGCGTTGGGCGGGATTGTGCCCGAGTTCTCTCGCACCTATCTCCAGCAACTGATCGAATCCGGCGCTGTCTGGCACAACGGGCAAACGGCGTCCAAGACATCTGCCAAGGTCAAGGCCGGAGACCGGATACAGATCGAGCTTAAGCCCACGCCGCAGAGCCAGGCCTTCAAGCCCGAAGTAATCGCCCTGGATGTCGTCTTTGAAGATGCGCACCTGATGGTGATCAACAAGCCACCTGGCCTGGTGGTTCACCCGGCGCCAGGCAACTGGAGCGGCACACTCCTCAATGGCTTGCTGGGGCGCGATGAAGCAGCAAGGTTTTTGCCGCGTGCTGGCATTGTTCATCGGCTCGACAAGGACACCAGCGGCCTGATGGTGGTCGCCAAAACCCGTGAAGTCATGGACAGTCTGGTTGAGATGATCGCGGCCCGCGAGGTGCATCGAGAGTACCTGGCCGTGGGCCACCGCGCCTGGCAAGGCCCCAGACAGCAGCAGGTGGCGTTGCCGATCGGGCGAGATCCCCGCAATCGCTTGCGCATGGCGGTGGTGGATCTGGATCGAAATTCAGGCAAGACAGCGCTTACCGACATTTCCCTGCTCGATAACCAGGCGGCTTATTGCCTTGTTCGCTGCAAGCTCCACACCGGTCGGACGCATCAGATCCGCGTGCATATGGCCTCCTTGGGCCATCCCCTGATCTCTGACGGTTTGTATGGCGGCGACGCCGCCGCAGGGCTAGGTCGGCAGGCGTTGCATGCGCGGCGGCTTGCGTTTGAGCACCCGGTGAATGGCGAGGCGATGACATTTGTAGCGCCTGTTCCTGCCGACCTTGAGGCTGCCTTGTCGGTGTTGGCCCTGAGCTACAATGAAAAGAGGTAGGTTTCACCGCCTCTAGCGCCGTGCGCTCCCCGGGCTGAGCACCAGCCTGACCCCGCTTCCCTACGCCTGTTGCTTCGGTTGCCTTGACCGCTCTAGTCGGCTTTTTTCGAAACTGAAAAACAAATGAATACGACGGATGCAAAGCGCGTCCTCGAGACTGCATTGATCTGCGCTACGCAACCCTTGCAAGTGCGTGAGATGGAGGTTCTCTTCGACGGCGAACTGACAGCCGACACGCTCAAGCAACTGTTGTTACAGTTGCAGGACGATTGGGCTGCTCGCGGGGTCGAGTTGGTGCGTGTGGCCAGTGGTTGGCGATTTCAGAGTCGTCCGGCAATGCGTGAGTATCTGGATCGGCTTCATCCCGAGAAGCCGCCCAGGTACACCCGGGCCGCGCTGGAGACTTTGGCCATCATTGCTTATCGTCAGCCTGTGACGCGTGGTGATATGGAGGACATCCGCGGCGTCACGATCAACAGTTTGCTTCTCAAACAGCTTGAAGAGCGCGGGTGGGTAGAGGTGATCGGTCATAGGGAAAGCGTGGGTCGTCCCGCGCTTTATGCGACGACCCGCCAATTTCTCGACGACCTTGGGGTTGAGTCGCTGGATCAGTTGCCCGTGATGAGCGGGGCAGACGGTGGCGATGCAATGCTCGAGCAGATAGAGTTTGGTCTGTCCGAGGTGAATTTTCCCGATCAGCCCATCGCGAGCCCGCAGGAGGCTGAGTCTGAAGTCCGGATTGAATCGCCCACCGCTGGTGCGGATGCAGGTCCGGGGCGGCCAGAGTAATTTTGATTTCTGCCCCGATTTTTGAAGGAACGTGTTCAGCATTTGTCCCCGAGGACCGTTGAATTTGGGTTAAGCAGTCGCCCCTCCTTGGTGCGTCACACTTTCGTCAACAGCGGGCCCACCCGCCAAGCCACGCCGCACCGGCCGGACAGCCGAATCGGCGAACATGCGATCAAATAATGAATTCATCTGAAATGCCTTCCATGGCTCCCCCCGAAACGGCGTCCACTGAGGCCAGCTCTGCCGGGACATCGGCAGTGCCGCTGCTTGTCGGTTCGGCGGTGGCGCAGCCGAAGCCGGTGGCAATCACGGGGTCCGGGCCTGCCACTGTGCTCGCTCAGGGCGCTCCGGATCGATCGAGCGCCAAAGGGCCGCGCCGAGCGCGCACGCCAACCCCTGCGTACCAATTTGAAGACGTGGTAACGGGGAGGTTCGATGCCGACGAAGAAGACGCGGCGGTCGAGTTGCCCAAGCGCGTGTTGTCGGCCCAGCCCGAAAGTCCAAAGCTGCACAAGGTGCTGGCGCAAGCCGGTCTTGGCTCACGGCTGGAAATGGAGCAACTCATTCTTCAGGGCCGGATTTCTGTCAATTCAGAGCCCGCGCACATTGGTCAACGAATCCAGTTCGGAGACAGCGTGAAGGTCAACGGCAAGCCGATCCGGGTTCGGATCGATCCGCCACCAGCTCGCGTTATTGCTTACCATAAACCCACCGGTGAAGTCGTCACCCACGACGATCCGCAGAACCGGCCCACGGTGTTTCGTCGCCTGCCCAAGCTCTACCAAGGCAAATGGCAGTCGGTTGGCCGGCTTGACCTGAACACCGAAGGTTTGCTTTTGCTGACCAGTTCGGGCGAACTTGCCAACAAGCTGATGCATCCGCGCTTCGGGCTGGAGCGTGAATACGCGGTGCGTGTGCTGGGTGCTCTGAACAACGAAGAGAAAAAACGCTTGCTCGAAGGCGTCCAGCTTGACGACGGCGTAGCGCAGTTCGGCACCATCGAGGCCGGCGGGGGCGAGGGCGTCAATTGCTGGTATCGCGTGACGATTTCTGAGGGCCGAAATCGTGAGGTTCGCCGCATGTTTGAGGCCGTCGGGCATGCGGTCAGCCGCTTGATCCGCATCCGATACGGCGCTGTCATGTTGCCGCGTGGTCTCAAGCGTGGCGCTTTCGTCGAGCTTGATGAACAGGATATCGCCTCTCTCACCCATGCGCTGAGTCGTTCCGAGTCGCGCGGAGATCCGCGGCCGCAGCGTCAGTCGGGGGATGGCGGTCCAGGTGACGCGCGTCCAGGACGTGGCCCGCGCCGCGATCGATCTTCCGGTGGCCGCGGTCCGGCGCGTCCCGATGCCGCGGGCAGGGGTTCGGGCAAGCGCATGCCGCAGCAGCAGCCTGCTATGGAAGCTCAGGGGCAGGATGCCCCGGAACCTTACGACTTGCAGCCGCCGCCTCAGCGTCAAGACATAGGTCGTGAGAGGGGGCGCGAAGGTAGCCGTGGCCGCGGGCCGACCAGTCGGGGGCCAGAGCCCGGCGGTCCGCGCGGAGGCCCGCGTCAAGGGAGTTCCGGCGGCAGTGGCGGTCAGGGCCAGACGCGCCGTGGCGACCGAGCGGCTCGCTCCGACGGTCCTCCGGGCGGGTCGCAGCCTGACCCGATGAAGACCTCGTTTGGCTACATTGGCGCTGAAACCTTCACACGCCAGCGTCAGGCGCAAGGTCAACGTCGCGGCGGGGGCGGCTTCGGCGGCGGCGCGAGCGGTGGTTTTGGTGGGAGTTCTGGTGGTAGCAACTCGGGCGGACCGCGTCGGGGAGGCTCTGGCAATCGTGGTGGTGGA
>CAJAOB010000234.1 GCA_903941205.1 uncultured Burkholderiales bacterium
CCGGCGCTGGAGTAGATGCCCACCTGCTTGAACAGGTTGGCCATGCCGAAGGTGCGCGCTTCGTCGGCCACGATGGGCACGATGCGCGGGCCGAGCGCGCTGTCTTTGAGCAGGCCGCCGAGCAGCCGCACGAAGGCCATGGTGGTGCTCATTTCCTTGCCGTCTGGCGCCAGCGCAAAACTGCCGTAGGCGGGCAAGGGCGGAATGTTCACGGGCTCGGCCGTGGTTTCCCGGCGCGGCAGGTAGCCGCCCAGCGCGGCGCGTTTGGCGTGCAGGTAGCGCATTTCGGCGCTGCCTTCGGCCGGGCGGTAAAAGTCGAGGTTTTTCGCCTGTTCGTCGCTCAAGGGGAGATTGAAACGGTTGCGAAACTCGATCAGGTCGCTATCGTCGAACTTCTTTTGCGAGTGCGTGGTCATCTTGCCCTGGCCGGCGCTGCCCATGCCGTAGCCTTTTTTGGTGTGCGCCAGGATGACGGTCGGCTGGCCTTGGTGGGCCGCGGCAGCGGCGTAGGCCGCATGAATTTTCACCAGGTCGTGGCCGCCGCGCTTGAGCCGGTCGATCTGCTCGTCACTCATGCCCTGGGCCAGACGCGCCAGCTCGGGGTTCTGACCAAAAAAATTATCCCGGTTGAAGCGGCCGTCCTTGGCCGCAAAGGTTTGCATCTGACCATCGACTGTCTGAGCAAAGGCTCGCGCCAGCGCGCCCGTGTGGTCACGCGCCAGCAGGCCGTCCCAGTCGCTGCCCCAGACCAGTTTGATGACATTCCAGCCGGCGCCGGCAAACAGCTTTTCAAGCTCGTCAATGATGCGGCCGTTGCCGCGCACCGGGCCGTCGAGTCGCTGCAAGTTGCAATTGACGACCCAGACCAGGTTGTCCAGGCCTTCTCGGGCCGCCAGCGTCAGGGCGCTCATGGACTCGGGCTCGTCCATCTCGCCGTCGCCAAACACGCCCCAGACCTTGCGACCCGCGCAATCGAGCAGGTGGCGGTGCGAGAGGTAGCGCATGAAGCGTGCGTGGTAAATCGAGCTGATCGGGCCGATGCCCATGGAGCCGGTCGGGAACTGCCAGAAGTCGGGCATCAGGTAAGGATGCGGGTAGCTGCTCAGGCCGCGTTCGCCCCTGGCAGTCTGGGCGGGTGAGGAGATTTCTTGCCGGTAGCGGCCCAGGGTTTTTTCATCGAGCCGGCCTTCGAGGTAGGCGCGGGCGTAGACGCCGGGCGCGCTGTGGGGCTGGAAAAACACCAGATCGCCGCGGTGCTGGCCCGGGCCCAGGCCTTGGCGCGCATGAAAGAAATGGTTAAAGCCGGTTTCAAACAAATCGGCCGCGCTGGCGTAGCTGGCAATGTGGCCGCCGAGTTCGGCCGAGCCGCCGGTTTCCACCTGGTTGGCCCGCACGACCATGGCGAGCGCGTTCCAGCGCATCAGCGAAGCCAGTCGCTCTTCCAGCGCCAGGTCGCCCGGAAACACCGGCTGCTCGTCAACGCCGATGGTGTTGAGGTAGGGCGTGGCGAGTTCGGGTTGCCAGCCGATGCGGTCCTGGCGCGCCTGCCGTGCCAGCTCGCCGAGCATCTGGCGCGCGCGCGCCGGCCCCTGGTTGGCGACGAGCGCGGCAAAGGCTTCGCGCCACTCGGCGGTTTCCTGCGGGTCGGGGTCGGGCCCGAGCTCGGTGGATGCAGCGGCGTCCATCGCAGGGCGAGGGCTCAAAAAGGCGGGGTGGGTGAAGTCATTCATGGCAGCCCCACTTTACGCAAAGCGATGCGACAGCTTGTGCCTGAATATGGGCATTAAGCTTTAATTTGAAGCATAAACTGCTGTAAATATAATTTTTTAAGAATTATGAAACTCGATATTCTGGATTTGAAGATACTCGACGAGCTTCAGCGCGACGGTTCGCTGTCCAACGTGGAACTGGCCCGGCGCGTGCATTTGAGCCCCTCGCCGTGTCTGGCGCGCGTCAAGGCGCTGGAAGAGGCCCGGGTGATTGACCGTTATGTGGCCATTGCCAGTGCGGCGGCGCTGGGGCTTGGTTTGAGCGTCTTCATCTCGATCAGCCTGCGCTCGCAAAGCAAGGAAGCCCTGGGCGAGTTCGAGCGCCGCATCGTCGAGCATGACGAGGTGATGGAGTGTTATTTGATGACCGGGGACAGCGACTACCTGATCCGCATCGCCGTGGCCGATATTGGCTCGCTGGAGCGTTTCATCCTTGAGCAGCTCACGCCGATTCCCGGCATCGAAAAAATCCGATCCAGCTTTGCGCTCAAGCAGGTGCGCTACAAGACCGCCTTGCCGCTGCCGGTCTTGCACGCCTGAACTTTTACATCTTGGCCTGAAACACCAGGCCGGCGTGCTCGCGCAGCGCATGGAACTTGATCTTTGGCCATTGCTGCTCGACCGCCCGCAGCGTGGCGCTGTGGTCGACCAGCAGCGTGGGCGCATCCACCGCGTCGAGCGCCACCCGGTGGGCGTTGGCGTCCATGAATTTTTTCAACTCGTTGGGATCTTCGCTGGTGACCCAGCGCGCCAGGTTGAAGTTGCTGCCCATGATGCGGGCCTTGACGCCGTACTCGTGCTCGAGCCGGTGCGCCACCACTTCAAACTGCAACTGACCCACGGCGCCCAGCAGCAGCAAGGAGCCGGCAATCGGCCGGAAGACCTGGATAGCACCTTCTTCACCGAGCTGCGTGAGGCCGGCGCGCAGTTGTTTGCTGCGCAGCGGGTCTGCCACTTCGACGGCGCGGAACATCTCGGGCGCAAAAAACGGCAGGCCGGTGAACTGCAAGGCCTCGCCCTCGGTCAGCGTGTCGCCGAGTTGCAGCACGCCGTGGTTGGGAATGCCGATGATGTCGCCGGCAAAAGCGGTGTCGAGCAGCTCGCGGCGCTGGCTCATGAAGCTCACCACGGTGTTGGGCCGCAGCTCCTTACCACTGCGCACCACCTTCAGGCGCATGCCGCGCGTGAACTCGCCGCTGGCCACGCGCAAGAAGGCGATGCGGTCGCGGTGCGCCGGGTCCATATTGGCCTGGATCTTGAACACCACGCCGGAGAATTTCTTTTCCTCAGGCTTCACAACGCGCTGAATGGCGGCGCGTTCGGCCGGCGCGGGCGCCAAGTCGACCAGCGCGTCCAGCACTTCCTGCACGCCGAAGTTGTTGATGGCCGAGCCGAAGAACATGGGCGTCTGTTTGCCGCTGAGAAAGGCTTCTCGGTCAAATTCTGGGGAAGCCCCGTTGAGCAGCTCGAGCTCGTCCTGCGCCTGGGTGAACTCGGCGCCAAAGCGCTTGGTGGCCTCGGCGTTGTCTAGGCCGGCCAGAATTTCATCGTCGCCGCCGGCCTTGTCTTCGCCGGGGCTGAAGACGCGCATGCGCTTTTCGCGCCGGTCATACACGCCATGAAACAGCTTGCCCATGCCGACCGGCCAGGTGAAGGGCACCACCGTCATGCCGAGTTCCTGCTCGATTTCGTCCATCACGCTCATCGGGTCCTGCACCTCGCGGTCCATCTTGTTGACGAAAGTCAGGATGGGCGTGTTGCGGGCGCGGCAAACCTGCAGCAGGCGGCGCGTCTGCGGCTCAACGCCGTTGGCCGCGTCAATCACCATCAGCGCGGCGTCCACGGCGGTGAGCACGCGGTAGGTGTCTTCTGAAAAATCCTGGTGGCCCGGCGTGTCGAGCAGGTTGATGACGCAGTCGCGGTATTCCATCTGCATGACCGAGGAAGCCACCGAGATGCCGCGCTGCTTTTCAATTTCCATCCAGTCGCTGGTGGCGTGGCGCGCGGCCTTGCGGGCCTTGACCGAGCCGGCGATCTGGATCGCGCCCGAAAACAGCAGCAGCTTTTCGGTCAGTGTGGTCTTGCCGGCGTCGGGGTGGGAGATGATGGCAAACGTGCGGCGGCGCTTGACCTGTTTTGTGATTTCGGGAGTGTCGGACATAACCCACGATTATCGGTGACGCGGGTGTCTGGCGCCGGGCGCCCGGGGCGGGGTCAGTCCGGCTGACGCGCAAATCGCGCTTGCCGCACGCCGTCGATCACCACGTCCTCGTTGAACATGGCCGCCGGCCGCACCCACAAACCGCGCTCGCCGTAAAGTGCCTTGTAAAGCGTCATCGGCTCCAGGCTCTCGCTGTGGCGCACGGTGCCCATCACTTCGTACATCAGGCCTTTGTAATGGCGGTAGAGGCCGGGCGGTGTCTCGATCAGGGCGGGCAGGTCGTCGGTGGGGTCGCTCATGGTCACGGGTCTCGGTGCTCTTTGGGGTCTTGGGGTGCGAGTCCAGGGTTGCGCGGACAGGGTGGGACAATGAAAGGATGCACCCTAACGCCTTATTAGACAGTTGTTCCGAGCTTCTCAAGCAGGTTCTCCGATTCGATCACCCCGCCGACATGGTGGTATCACGCCACTTTCGCGAGCAGCGCCTGGGCCCTCGCGAGCGCGCCACGGTCGCCGAAACCATTTACACGGTGCTGCGCAAGAAGTCCCTTTTCACCAACCTGGCCCAGTCTGGCAGCGGCCCGCTGGAGCGCCGGCTGGCGATTCTCGGCTTTGCCGCCGAGCGCGATTTTTTGCTGGGCGCGCTCAGTGAGCAGGAAAAGGACTGGCTCAACCGCTGCGGCCAGGTCAAACCCGAAGACCTGATGGAGCTGCACCGCCACAACCTGCCGCAGTGGCTGGTCGATTCGCTGCGCCTGCAACTCGGCGAAGGATTCTGGCCCTTGGTCGAGAGCCTGAACGCGCCGGCCGGGCTGGACTTGCGCGTCAACACGCTCAAGGACAAGCGCGCCGACGTGCAAAAAGAGCTGGCCAAGGTCGGCGTGGCAACGACTCTCACGCCGTTCTCGCCCTGGGGCCTGCGTGTGCGCGACAAGGCCCAGTTGGGCAAGCTCGATACTTTCACCCGCGGCGCGATTGAAGTCCAAGACGAGGGCTCGCAGCTGCTGGCCGTGCTGGTCGACGCCAAGCGCGGCGAGATGGTGGTGGACTTTTGCGCCGGCGCGGGCGGCAAGACGCTGGCGCTGGGCGCCAGCATGCGTGGCACCGGGCGGCTCTATGCGTTTGACACCTCGGGCCACCGCCTTGACGCGCTCAAACCTCGGCTGGCCCGTAGCGGCCTGTCGAATGTGCACCCGGTGGCCATCGCCCATGAGCGGGACGACCGCATCAAGCGCCTGGCCGGCAAGATCGACCGCGTGCTGGTCGACGCGCCTTGTTCGGGCCTGGGCACCTTGCGCCGCAACCCGGACTTGAAGTGGCGGCAAAACCCCAAGCTGATCCAGGCCTTGAGCGTCACCCAGGCCGCCATATTGCAAAGCGCCGCCCGGCTTTTGAAGCCCGGCGGCCGGCTGGTTTACGCCACTTGCAGCTTGCTGCTGGAAGAAAACGAGCAGATTGCCGAGGCCTTCGACGCCGCTCATCCGGAGTTCCAACTGCTGCAGGCGACCGAGGTGCTGACCCAGGCCGGGGTGGAAAACGCCGCCAGCTTGTGCTCGGGCGCCTATCTGCGGCTCTGGCCTCATCAGCACCACACCGATGGATTCTTTGCTGCCGTGTGGCAGAAAAGCTGATCTGAGGCGCTTGAAAAACTGAAAAATAGGCGCAGTTCAGGAAAGTTGCCGCGCCGAACGGTATTTTTAGCGCTAAAAACCTTGATGATGGCTTGAATGCCAGTACTTGGAGTTTTGCTGCTGTCGACCTACAATGCGAGGAGTCCGCGGGCCCGGCTTGTTACGCATGGCCTTCGCGAACCCTTCTATAAGGATTGTTATGATTTTGTTTGATGCCGCCCTCGACTGGCTGGCTAATGGTCTCTGGAACATTGCCTGGTGGCAGATCGTCTTGTTCGCGCTGGCCATGACGCATGTGACCATGATCAGCGTGACTGTATTTTTGCACCGTCATCAGGCGCACAGGGCGCTGGACCTGCATCCGATCGCTTCGCATTTCTTTCGCTTCTGGCTGTGGCTGACCACCGGCCAGGTCACCAAGGAGTGGGCTGCCATTCACCGCAAGCATCACGCCAAGTGCGAGCAGGCCGAAGATCCGCACAGCCCGCATATTCACGGCATCAAGAAAGTGCTGACGCAAGGCGCTGAGCTCTACCGTGTCGAATCCAAGAACCTGGAAACCATGGCCCGTTTCGGGCATGGCACGCCTAACGACTGGATCGAGCGCAACCTCTACACCCGCTTTTCCTGGCAGGGCGTTGGCCTCATGATGATCATCGATCTGGCGCTGTTTGGCGTTGGCGGCCTGGCGGTCTGGGCCTTGCAGATGGCCTGGACGCCGATCATGGCCGCCGGCATCATCAACGGCGCAGCCCACTATTGGGGTTACCGCAACTTCGAGGCACCGGACGCCAGCACCAACATCTCGCCTTGGGGCATCATCATCGCCGGTGAAGAGTTGCACAACAACCACCACACCTACCCGACCTCGGCCAAGCTGTCGATCAAGCCTTATGAGTTCGACATTGGCTGGATGTACATCACCATCCTGAAAAGCCTGGGTCTGGCCAGCGTTAAGAAAGTGCCGCCCAAGCTGCAACTCGGCAGCATCCAGCCGGTGGCTGATGAAAAAACCCTCGAGGCCTTGATCGCTCACCGCTATGAAGTCATGGCGCGGTATGCCCGTGAACTGCGTCGCGCCGGCGAGGTCGAGATCCAGACGCTCAAGGCCCGTCACGCCGATATCACGGCTCTGAAGATGGCCAACCGCTGGTTGCACCGTGACGACGACAAGGTGCCCGCCGCCGCCCGCGTGCAGCTCGCCCAGGTGCGTGCCGAGCATCCGGTACTCGACAAAATGGTCACCATGCGTGAAGAGTTGCGCCAGATGTGGCTGAGCACCTCTGCCTCACGCGAGCAACTCGCTGGCGACTTGCAGGGCTGGTGCCGCCGCGCTGAAGACAGCGGTATTGCGGCTTTGCAGGAGTTCTCTCTCAAACTGCGTTCGGCTCGGGCCTGATGCGCTGAGCGAATCGCGCTCTGCCAAGGCCAGGCCACCTTTCGGGGTGGCTTTTTTTCGTCTGTACGTTTTGGGCGGGTCGCGGGGAAAGGTGGCGAACGCGGGCTCTGGCTCGGGGGCTTTCGCCCGACTTTGCTGGGCTTCACCGCTGAGGCCCTGGGCCGGGCAG